>CAMEHL010000022.1 GCA_945917475.1 uncultured Clostridia bacterium
CGAGTTTTTCGGCGTATTTTTTGTAAATGCTTTTGCGTTCCGTCTGAATATACGGACCGTAATCGCCGCCCACGTCGGGACCTTCGTCGTACATAATGCCCGAATCGCGCAGAGTGTCGTAAATAATTTTAACCGAGCCTTCTACGTAGCGCGCCGTGTCGGTATCTTCAATGCGCAGAATAAAGTCGCCGCCGTGTTTCTTGGCGAACAGAAAGCCGTAAAGCGCGGTTCTTAGCCCCCCTATGTGCAGATATCCCGTGGGGCTGGGCGCGAAACGCGTTCTTACCTTATTCGTCCCCGAAACGGAAGTTTTTGTATTTATCGTAGTTGTTTTTTTCGTTTCCGTCATTTCCAAAATTCTCCTGAAATTTATCTAAAATATTGTCTAAACGAGTTTGATTTTTAATTTTTTCGAGCCTGCCGTTCTCGTCGTTGTGATAACTGTAAATTTTGCCCGACGACGGCGAAACTATAATGTGTTCTATAAGTTCCACGTCGTGCGCGATGCAAAGAAGATTGAGTTTTGCCGTCGCAAAGTCGTCCGCCGCGCTCGGCGTTACCGAACCGCTCGGGTGGTTGTGCGCCGCCACCATAAACCGCGGTTTAAGCAGCGAGACCGACGCTATTATTTCCGACGGGTCTATCTGCACCCTGTCCCCGCGGTTGCCGTCGAACGTTATTTTGTTAAGAAGTTCGAAACGGTTGTTGAGTAACAGCACCACGAACCGTTCTTCTATCATTCCTTCGAACATCTTAAAGACGTCCGCCCTGTTCGCGTCGAGACTTTGCCAGCGTTTAAGACCGACCGCGGACTTTTCTTTTGCGGAAATTCTTTTTACGACCGAACCTATCGCGAGAATTTCCGCCGCGCCGCGTTTGCCTATGCCCTTTACGGATAACAGTTGTTGCTCCGTCGCGCCGAACACCCCGGCAAGCGAGCCGAATCTCGTTAAAAGCGAGTGGGCGAGCGGGTTTACGTCTATTCTCGGCAGAGCGTAATATAAAATCACTTCCAGAATCTCGTGGTCGGCAAGATTGTCCGCACCGCGAACGGCTTTATCGAGCATTCTCGCGCGGTGTCCTTGGTGAATATTGTTTTCGCACATACGATAATTATATCATTATTTGAAGAATAAATAAATTGTTTTACCGAAAAGTTGCAAAAAAAAACGTTCTGTAATACAATAAATAGTAGATAAAAGGAGTATGTATGCAAAATTTCGCGGAATTTAAGAAAGACCTTGCCGCACTTATATCTTTTAACAGCGTCAAAGGCGAACGCGAAAGCGGCGCGCCGTTCGGGAAAGAGACGGCGGGCGCGCTCGGCGCGTTTATCAAAATAGCCGAAAAAATGGGCTTTAAAACGATAAATTACGACGGATACGCCGCCGAAGTCTCTTACGGCGACGGCGAAGAAATAGGGATAATAGGGCATCTCGACGTCGTTCCCGCGGGCGGCGGTTGGAGCGTGCCGCCTTTCTCGCTCACGGAAAAGAACGAAACGTTGTACGGGCGCGGCGTGTGCGACGACAAAGGTCCGCTTTTAGCGGCGCTTTACGCGCTGAACGAGTTGAAAAATTCGGGGATAAAATGCAACAAAAAATTCAGGCTTTTCGCGGGGACGAACGAAGAAACGGGCTGGCAGGATCTGGAATATCTCAAAACCAAAACCGCGCTGCCCGAATACGGGTTTTCGCCCGACGGGAATTTTCCCGTTTCTTATTCAGAAAAGGGCGTATATATTCTGACCTTTCCCTTGCCCGAACTGAAAAACTTTTGCGCTCTTACGGGCGGAACGGCGATAAACGCGGTTTGCGCTCAGGCGAGCGTGCGCGCAAAAGCGGGAACGGACTTAAAACTTCTCGCTGAATACGGACTTAAAGAAAAAGACGGAATTATAGAGAGCGCGGGCAAAGCCGCGCACGGTTCCGCGCCGCAGAACGGGATAAACGCCTTTAAGGCTCTTTTCGGATATATGTCCGGGTGCGGTGAACCGCTTTACCCTTATTACGAATACCTGTTCTGCGACTCTCTCGGAATAATGAAAAGGGAGAACGAGCAGGGCAATTTAACCTTTTCGCCCGATATAATCGAAGAAAAAGACGGAAGATACTTTTTGTCGTGCGATTGCCGCGTTCCCGCGCCGATGGATTTCGTAAAGGACGTAAAGCCCCTTTTCGACGAAACGGGATTGGAATTCACGTTCACCGAAAAACACCCGCCCTTTATGGTGCCGAAAGATTCCGAAATAGTTAAGAAATTGCTGGGCGCGTACAATAAGGTTACGGGCGAAAACCTGTCGGCGGTTAAAATGGGCGGCAGCACGTTCGCGCGGGCGTTCAGACAGGGCTGTTCGTTCGGGTTCGAATTCCCCTACGCCGACAATCATATTCACGAAGCGGACGAAAGAATAAGCGTAGAATTGTTGTTAAAGGGATACGAAATAATCAAAACCGCGCTTTTCGATCTGGCAAAGTAAGCCGCGGCTCGGCAAGGACGGCGCAACGGCGGGTGCGGCGCAATATTGCGCGGAAACTCGTCGGAAACGTGGCGCGGCTGTCTCCGTGTGGCTGTATCCGCGCGGCGAGCCGAGATAATGATGGACGGCTTTTTATACCGCCGCAATTTTGTTGAAAAAAACGCGGCGGTGTGATAAAATAGTTACACGGCGAAGAAAAAAAGGAGAAGTTATGAAATTCGATTACGAACTTGTCGGGAAAATCGGCTCGATGGCTCTTATAGACGCCGAAAGCCGTATGCTCAATTACACGCTGATAGCGCGGATAGCGTCCGAACTGAAACCGGGATATATCTGGGTAACTTCGGGGGCGGCGGAAACGGGCAGGCTCGACTATATAAGGAGAAACGGCAGAGAACTCGACGGCAGCGAAGAAGATAACAAAACGGACTATTCCGCGCAGGGACAGCCGATTTTAATGGCTACTTACCGCGAATTTACCGACGGAAAGTATTCTTTAAGGCAGGTGCTCGTTGAACACCAGCATTTCAACGACGAAGTAAAGCGCGAACATCTTAAAAACCTTTTAATCAGGTGCAAGGAGCAGAACGCCGTGCCTATAATCAATTACAACGACACGGTGTCCACCGAAGAAACGAGAAAGTTCGAAATTCAGTCGCTGAAAAACGCGTCTAAAAAAGCGGTCGAGTGTGTGGATAACGACGAAACCGCCGCTCAGATTGCCTGTCTCGTAAAATCGGAAAACCTTATTATTTTAACGAGCGCGGACGGCATTTACAGAGAAGCGGGAAAACCCGAAACGCTGATTAGGGAAATAAGCGGCAAAGACGTTTACGAAGTGCTTGACAATATAACCGAGTGTGAAAATTATTGCAAGGGCGCGTCGAGAAAGGGCGCGAACGGCGCGAGAGCCAAACTCGAATACGTTAAAGACGCGGTTAAAATCGGAACGAAAGTAATAATAGCGTCCGCGAAATATCGGCTATCCGACTTATTGTCGGGTAAAGCGCCCGCCACGCGAATAGGCGTGAGATAGGTTCGCTTTATCCTGTCGGACGTAAAGGCAAAACCGTAAGGCAAAACTTAATAATTAAAAAATAAATATCCACGAAAAAGGAAAAACAAGGGATATTAAGACGAAAAGCGCGCCCGCGGCAAGGGCGACCGCTCATAGATAAACAACCGGAATAGTTTATAAAACCCGACTTTTGCAAGTCGGGTTTTTCTTTACCGTTCAAAACAACTTGAATTATACGTATTATTCTGATATAATAAACACGGTAAAATTAAGAATTCGCAGGATAGTTATGAATAAAAAACCGATAGCAATATTTTTTGCGATATTAGCCGCAGGATTGTACGCAATAAATATACCGTTATCAAAACTGCTGTTAAATCACGTTGCGCCCACGATGATGGCGGCGTATCTGTATTTAGGTGCGGGAATAGGAATCGGTCTCGTTTTTCTGATTACAAAAAACAATGACAAAGCAATATATGAAAAGATAACGAAAAAGGATCTGGCAAACGTTTCAGGGATGATCGTGTTAGACATTGCCGCACCCATATTGCTTATGTTCGGGTTGCTCGACAGCGCGTCTTCTAACGCGTCATTACTGAATAACTTTGAAATCGTCTGCACGTCTCTTATTGCCTTGTTGATATTCAAGGAAACGGTTTCTAAAAGAATGTGGCTTGCAATCTCGCTTATTACGATCTCAAGTTTTGTTCTGTCGTTTGAAGATATATCCGCATTTAAATTTTCGTGGGGAGCAATATTCGTGTTATTGGCAACGCTCTGCTGGGGGTTTGAAAACAATTGCACCAAGAACCTTTCAAATAAAAACACCTATCATATCGTATTTCTCAAAGGAATCTTTTCGGGGATAGGTTCGTTGATCGTTGCAATTTGTTTGCGAGAGCGGTTTGCAACGTTCGGGTACTTTGCGTTGGCGCTATTGCTCGGCTTTGTAGCATACGGACTCAGTATATTCTTTTATATCAAAGCACAAAGAATTATCGGAGCAGCCAAAACAAGCGCATATTATGCGGTAGCACCCTTTATCGGTACTTTTTTGTCGTTCGTAATTTTCAGGGAAAAGCCGACGTGGGCGTATTTTCTCGGACTTTCTATAATGATTATCGGCTCGGTTATAGTGGTTGTTGATACTTTAGCGAAAAAGCACACTCATCTTCATAAACATCTCATTACCCATACGCACGACGGTTCAACTCATACGCATACGATCGAACACGAACATTTGCACAATCACTATTTATCCGAACAAAATCACCGGCACCGCCATAAAGAATTAAAAGCGCGGTAGACTTACAAGCAAAGGTTTGTTTTTTGCCGAGTAAAAAAGTAAAGGATAGCAAAACTTTGCTATCCTTTTTATAATTTCTAAAAAACCGTAAGAACAACGCATTAAACCTGATATGCCCCGTGGTTTTTAATAGTTTTCCGTTCTTAGAATTTTTTCACCGATTTTATAGAGCCGTTTTCGATTGTGAACCGACTGTAACTTTTCCCCCTGAACACCGCGGACGGAAAATCGGCGGCGGTGAAAATGGTCTGAATACCGTCCGTCGCCGAAAGCAGTTTTTTCTGCCGCGACTTGTCGAGTTCTGAAAGAACGTCGTCTAAAATAAGCACGGGATATTCGCCCGAACGCTTTTTGAACGTTTCCGTCTCGGCGAGTTTCAGCGCGAGCGCGACGGTGCGTTGCTGCCCTTGCGAGCCGAACACGCGCGCGTCAGTGCCGTTAAGCGTGAATTTTATGTCGTCTCTGTGCGGACCGACCGTCGTAAAGCCCAGCCGCATATCTTTTTCCATACAGTTTTTAAGGTCCGTTTTAAGGGCGTCTGCGATTTCGCGTTCTTCTCCGTCGTAACCGCTTTCCGTTTTCATTTTAAGCGTTTCTTTGCCGCCCGTAAGGTAGGCGTGTTTTTCTTCGGCGAGCGGCGCAAGTTCGGTTAAGAAAATATTTCTCGCTTTTATTATCGTCGCGGCGTATTTCACGAGTTGCAAATCCCAGACGGGGAGCGTTTCTTTTATTATGAAAACGTCGGGCGTTTTTAACAGGTTATTCCGCTGCGCGAGTATTTTATTGTATCTTTGCAGCGCGTAAAAATAGTTTCTCGACATCTGCGACAGCGAAATGTTCATAAAACGCCGTCTGTCTTCGGGGCTTTCCTGAACGAGTTTCAGTTCGGACGGGTTGAAGTACACGCTGTTGATATTGCCTAAAAGTTCGCCTATTTTCAGCGTTTCCACGCCGTTTACGAACACGCGTTTTTTATCCGAAGAAAAAAAGCGCAATTTAACCGTGATTTTGCCGTAACCGCTGATTGCCGTGCCTGAAATTTCCGCTTCCGTTTCGCCCGATTTTATGGCGAGTTTATCGCTTTTCGCGCGCGGCGAATAACCGGTGCAGAGAAAAAACAGCGCTTCGGCAGCGTTGGTTTTGCCCTGTGCGTTCGCGCCGGTCAGAATATTTATTCCGTCGTCGAAAGAAAAGGTTTCTTCCGTATAATTGCGGAAATTTTTTAAGGATAACTCGGTAATTTTCATACAATAAGCAAATAAAAAAGTGAAAAGCCCGCCCCTTAACGCGGAAAATCACGGGTAAATTTAAAAATATCGTTTGACATTATTTCTTTTAAATTATATTATATATACACGAAATAACCGCACTGCGTTTTCTTTTTAATTATACACCTAAATTATACACCTTTGAAAAGCGTTTGGCAATCGAAAAATCAAAAAAAGGAACAGACGATGGAATCTTACGAAATTTTATGGAAAACCACCCTTCCCGAACTTGAAAAAACGGTGAGTTCTATATCTTACTCTACGTTTATTGCGCCGCTTTTGCCCGTAGATATAATAGGAAGCAAGATAGTGCTTTGCGCTCAGGGCAAAATTCTCTGCGACGCCGTATCGGGCGAAAAACTCGCGGACAAAATCAGAGACGCGCTTAAAAAGAGCAATTCCGAAGTTTCCGATTTCGTCGTATACGACGCCAAATCGCGCGAAGAATATCTTAAAATCGCGGGCGACGAACTGCGCGAAGAAATCGAAAGTCAGGGCACGCCCGTCAATCCCAAATTCACATTCGAATCGTTCGTGGTAGGTCCGTCCAACGAATTTATTTACGCCGCCGCGAAAGCGGTTGCCGATCACCCCGGCAAAACGGACGAATATAATCCCCTGTTCATATACGGCGGTTCGGGGCTCGGGAAAACGCATATCTTAATGGCTATCGCAAACTACGTTAAGGTGCATAGCCCATCTCTCAAAGTCCTTTACGCCACCTGCGAACAGTTCACCAACCAGATGGTCGAGAGTTTAAGCAAAGGCAAGACCACGCCGCAGGACTTCCGCAGAAAGTACAGAAACGTGGACGTGCTTTTAATCGACGACGTGCAGTTTCTCGCAAAGCGGCAGGGGACGCAGACGGAATTTTTCAATACGTTCAACGAACTCGTTATGCAGAACAAGCAGATTGTTCTTACTTCCGACCGTCCGCCCAAAGAGATAGAAGTTTTAGAAGACCGTCTGCGCACGCGTTTCGAAGGCGGACTTTTAGCGGATATTCAGCCGCCCGATCTGGAAACGAGAATCGCCATTTTAAGGAAAAAATCTGAAGAGCAGAAATGTCTCGTCGATATAAAAGTCTTAACGTATATAGCGGAGAACTTCGAAGGCGACATACGTTCGCTTATCGGCAAACTAACCAAAGTGATATTCGCGTCTAAACTGCACGAGAGACCGATAACGGTGGAACTCGTTAAAGAGGCGTTAAAGGAGTCCGCGGGCGAAAAGCAGGAAGAATTGCAGGCGGACGACATTATAAACTGCGTGTGTAATTTTTATAAGATTAACAAGTCCGATTTGCTCGGCAAAAAGAAAAACAAGGAGTTTTCGGAACCGCGCCAGATATGCACCTATCTTATCACGGATATGATGAACCTGCCGCTCGTTACCGTGGGCAGCAAGATGGGCGGCAGAGACCACGCGACCGTGATTTACGCGCGCGACAAGGTCGCCGAACAGATGAAAACGGATACGAAACTTGCCACGGATATAAAAGACATACAGAAAATGCTGTTAAAACAGTAAAAAATTCCCCGCTATTCCGTATTCACGGGCGCGGGGTTTTTAAGGCGAAAACGGCTCGCCCCGTTTTACGACAAACTAAACCGTAAGCGGGAAAAGCGTAAAAAACAACGGGTTACTTAAAAAATGGACGAATTTTCTGAAGGATATTACGACGCCGTAGTGATAGGCGCGGGGCACGCGGGGTGCGAAGCCGCGCTCGCGCTCGCACGGACGGGAATTAAAACGGTTATGCTGACGCTCAATCTCGACAGCATAGCCTTTATGGCGTGCAATCCGTCCGTCGGCGGTACGGCGAAAGGACAGATAGTGCGCGAAATCGACGCGCTCGGCGGAGAGATGGGCGTAAACGCGGACAAGGCGCTGTTGCAGATAAGAATACTTAACCGCGGCAAAGGCGCGGCGGTGAGAAGTCTGCGCGGTCAGGAAGACAAAAACCTGTATCACCGCCTTATGAAAGAAACGCTCGAAAACACCGAAAACCTTAAAATATTGCAGAGCGAAGCGATAGATATACTGACTGACGGCGAAAGGGTTACGGGCGTTAAAACGGCGTTCGGCGGCGTGATTTACTGCAAAGCGGCGATAATATGCACGGGCGTATACCTGAACGGGAGCGTGATTGCGGGCGAGTGGCGGCAATCTTCCGGCCCGAACGGTTTTCAGCCCGCAAACGGGCTTACCCAATCGCTCGTTAAACTCGGGTTTAACGTCAGGCGGTTCAAAACGGGCACTCCCGCGCGGGTGGACAAGCGCACGATAGACTTTTCCGAACTCGAAATACAGGACGGCGAAAAGGTTTACCCCTTTTCCTATCTTACGAAAGCCCTGCCCGAAAAGCAGACGCCGTGTTATCTTACCTATACCAACGAAAAAACGCACGAAATCATAAGGGCGAACCTTCACCGTTCGCCGCTGTATTCGGGCAAAATTCACGGAACGGGTCCGAGATACTGCCCGTCTATCGAAGATAAGGTGGTAAGATTTGCCGATAAAGAACGGCATCAGTTGTTTTTAGAACCCGAAGGCGCGGACACCAACGAGATTTACGTTCAGGGAATGTCCACGTCTCTCCCCCACGACGTGCAGAAAGCGATGTATCGCACGGTTAAGGGTTTAGAGCATTGCGAGATAATGAGATACGCTTACGCGATAGAATACGACTGTATAGATTCGCTCGACCTTTACCCCACGCTCGAATACAAAAAAATCGCGGGATTATATACCGCGGGGCAGATAAACGGCACGAGCGGTTACGAAGAAGCCGCCGCGCAGGGTCTTATCGCGGGAATTAACGCGTCGCTTAAAATCCGCGGAGAAAATCCGCTCGTACTGCGGCGCGACGACGGGTATATAGGCGTGCTTATTGACGACCTTGTTACCAAAGGCACGAACGAACCATACCGCATGATGACTTCGCGCGCGGAATACCGCATAGTACTGAGACAGGACAATACCGATTTCAGACTGACCGAAAAAGGCAGAAGCGTCGGGTTGGTATCGGACGAGCGTTACCGCGTGTATAGCGAGCGCAAGGCGGAATACGAAAAAGCCAAAAAAGAAGCGAGCCGTCGGTTGAAGCCGTCTGAAACGGACGAGTTTCTGAAAGCGCGCGGTTTCCCCGCGGCTAATTGCGCGCTTACCGTGGGAGACCTTATAAGGCGCGGAATACCGCTCGAAGACGTTGTCGCGGAATTCGGCGGATTCGACGGCGTGTCCGCCGCTATTCTCGAAACGGTCGAAATCGACGAAAAATATTCGGGCTATCTCGAAAAAGAGCGGGAACAGATTGAAAAAGCGGTTAAGTTAGAACAGAAAGCCCTGCCCGACGATATAGATTATCTGTCTATGAGCGGACTTCGGCTTGAAGCGAGACAGAAACTCGACAAAATTAGACCGAAAAATCTCGGACAGGCGCAGAGAATTTCGGGCGTATCCCCCGCCGACATCGCCGTTTTAATGGTTTATCTCGGCAAATAGCGGAAAAGCCTCGGAAAAACGGCGAGAATAACCGACGGGGAAAGGCTGAAAACCGAACTTCAAAGAAAAACACGGCAAAAATGCCTTAAAGAAAGCCCCGCCCGACGGAAAATTTTCCGTCGGGCGGGGAATTTTTATCGGGTTGCCGTTCGGATAAAATTTGTCGAATTATGACGAAAATTTTATTATTTACAAAAAAGATGCTGATTTTTATAAAAAAACATGCGAAAAAAACGAAAATTTGGAAAATAATAATTGGTTTTTGTTTAAATTGCTTGATTTTTGTAAAAAATTATTATACAATATTGCTAATAAAAAAAAGGAGAGAGTAAATGAACGGAAAAAGGGTCATGATATTGCAGGATTCGGAAGAGTCGTGCGACGATATCGAAGAATACATTAGAAAGGGCGGGTACGAGATTACGGGCAAGTTTACCGACGGGATTACGGCGATAAGCGCGGCGGTCGACAGAAAACCTGACGTAATAATCACGGGACTCGTCCTGACCGGTTACGACGGAATAAGGGTGATTGAAAAGATAAGGGAAGCGGGATTGAAAACCAAGATAATCGTTCTGTCGGCTTTAAATCGAGACGATATTATCGCAAAAGCGGTCAGAGCGGGCGCCGATTATTTTATGGCAAAGCCGTTTAATGAAGAAACTCTGTTAAAGCGTATCGGAGAAATTTGCGAAGAAGAAACCAGACCGAGAGACGGCGGCATAAGAACGACGAGTTTAGATGAGAAAATCAGTAAGATATTCATAAACGTCGGAATACCGCCGCATATAAAAGGATATTCTTTTCTCAGAGAAGGCGTTAAGATGGCGGTGGAAGACCCGGGAATCATCAACAGCATAACCAAGCGACTGTATCCGCAAATCGGCGAAAGGTATCAGACGAGCGCGAGCAAAGTTGAAAGAGCAATCAGGCACGCAATCGAAGTTGCCTGGAACAGAGGAAGAATTGAGAGTATAAACGGAATACTGGGCGTGAGAGCGTACGTCGGCGCGGAAAAACCGACTAACGGAGAGTTTATCGCGCTCGTTGCAGATAAAATGATGCTTGAAAGAAGTTAAAGAGAGTTAAAGGAAAAAGTTTAATCGCGTTTTAGAGAGTAGACGTAAATAAGGAAATAAACGCCTGTGCGCGGTTGAAATATAAAAAAAGAAAGTTTATTGAATAAGCCCGCCCGCAAGAGAGTCTTGCGGGCGGGCAGTTTTTCCCCCCTTTTCCCTTTTTTCCCGCCCGCCCTTCCCCGCTCGCTCTTTCCCGCCGTATGCCCTTGACAGCCTTTTCGTTTCGTGGTATAATAATTGCGTTTAAGAAGACTATACGGTCGCGGGAACGGAGAAAAACCGTTAATGAGGAAAGTCCGAGCGTTTCAGAAACAGGGTGCCGGAGAAATCCCGGTGAAGGCGACTTTAAGGAAAGTGCAACAGAAAGTACCGCCGTATCTTTACGGTAAGGTTGAAAAGGCGAGGTAAGAGCTCACCGCTCCTTCGGTAACGCGGGAGGCAATGTAAACCCCACCCGACGCAAGATTGACAAACCGTTTTATGGGAGTTTCGCCGAAACGGTTTAATAAAATATCGCTGGGGGACGACGGTAACGTCGTTCGTAGATAAATGACCGTACACGACAGAACTCGGCTTACAGGTCTTCTTAATACCCGAGCGGAAGGTTTTTCCTTCCGCTCGGGTATTTTATCGTATAAAACCGAAAGTCTTAAAAACGATTGACAACCTACCGTTCGGTAGGTATAATATATAGTGGTTATCGAGTAGTTATCGAAAGGAAAGGTTTGTGAAACGGAGAAAGAGCAATGGAGAAAGGAAACACGAAACGGGAGATTTTAAGCGCCGCGCTCGACTTGTTTTCGGAACAGGGGTTCGAATCGACTTCTCTATCGCAGATAGCGGCGGCGGTGGGAATACGGAAAGCGTCCCTTTACAGCCATTTTGGCGGAAAGCAGGAGATTCTGGACGCGCTCGTTAAAGAAGCGCTCGGAGAATACGAGAATAAATCCGTTTTCGCTAAGCCGTTCCGAGAAAATGACGGCGATTCTTTTGCCACTTGCGAAGAAGTGGTGAACACGGTTAAAAGACAGATAGCGTATATTCTTCACGACGACGTTATAAGAAAAGCGAGAAAAATGCTCGGCATCGAACAGTTTACAAACACCGCACTCGCCGCCCTTCTGACCAAACAGAACTATTCGGACGTTATGCGTTATTTTACCGACGTAATTAAAACGTTGCAGCAAAAAGGCGTTTTATCGGACGGCGACGCGGAGATTATGGCGGCGCAGTTCTGTCTGCCCGTTACGGTCTGGATAAATCTTTGCGACAGAAAATCATTGAGCGAAGCGGAGATTATGCGGCTTACGGAAAGGCACGTCAGGCAGTTTTTCGCCGTCTATCGCGCGGACGGGACTTCGCGCGGGCAAGTAAAAGAATAAGAAAGCGGTTAAATAAAAAGACAAAAAGGATAAAACGGAAATGGTTATAGAAAGAGAAAGGAAAGAAGATTTTGACGAAATATACGATTTTATAAAAACGGCGTTTTCCACGGCGGAAGTCGCCGACGGCAACGAACAGGACTTCGTAAAAGCGATAAGAAATTCCGTAAACTATATCCCCGACCTTACGCTTACGGCGAAAGAGAACGGCGAGATTATAGGATTTATAATGCTCAGCAGAACCGAACTGCTATTTGACGGGAAAAAGTCGGCTGCGCTGAATCTCGGACCTGTCGCCGTCAAGCGCGAATTGCGCGGCAAGGGCGTGGGTTCGGCGTTGATGCGCGAAAGTCTCGCACGGGCGAAAGAACTCGGCGGAGAGTCGGTGTTTCTTGCGGGCAATCCGAAATTTTATTCACGGTTTTCTTTCGTCCCCGCGGCGGAATACGGCATAAAATGCAACGTTCCCGTGCCGGAAGAACTGCTCCCCAATATTATGGCGACAGAACTTAAAGCGGGCGCGCTTGCCGATAAGCGCGGCGCAACGGTACGCCTTACGGAAGAGTGGTAAAATCCGCGGCGGGCGCGGTTTCCCCCGCGGTTATAACGGGCGGCGGCGCGAAACCGCCGCGCCTGCGGCAACTTTCACACGATATTTTCACACGGCGTTTTTACACGGAGAAAAAATGAATTCGGATACTGACGGAAAAAACTTAAAAGACTGCGACAAAACGGAATTGACGGGCGAAAAGGGTGAAAAAACGGGAAATAACGGCGTTCTGACCGTCGCTAATGCGATTACCGCGCTGCGTATAATCTGCGCGGCGGTTTTGATTTTCTTAAAATTCCCCGAAGCGGCGTTTATCGCGATTTATTCGGTTACGGGGATAACGGACGTGTTCGACGGGTGGATTGCGCGACGGACGGGAACGGCGGGCAAATTCGGGTCGACGCTCGACAGTATCGCCGATTTGCTGTTCTATTCGGTGTCGCTTATTAAAATTCTGCCCGTTCTGTGGCGAACGCTGCACGTTTCCGTCTGGTATGCGGTCGCCGTGATTTTATTGATAAGGTTTTCGGCGTACGTTGCGGCGGCAATCAGATTCCGTCGCTTCGCTTCGATACATACGATACTTAATAAGGCTACGGGCGTTGCCGTTTTCCTTCTCCCCTACGCGGTTTTGCTTTCGTGGGAAACCGTTTACTGTTGGATTGTCGCCGTATTAGCCTTGTTTTCGTCTTCCGAAGAACTTATTATTCATCTCACCCGAAAAACTTATTGCGGCAACGCGAAGTCCGTTTTCCGCATTAAGAGCGCAGACGACAAGCGTGAAGAAAATACGGACGGAAAGGATAATAACGGGGAGAAAAGGAGCGACTCGGCGGAGTAGCGACGGGTATTTGCCGCAAACCCGTTAGTCATATCCGCCTTGCGGACGGTTATAGTCTGAAAGGCGTGATAATTTGCTTACTCAAAGTTTTTGCCTGAAAAAAACAAGACGAATATACCTCGCTTTGCAAAAAGGCGGGCGTGTCCCGTATAGCGTTTTACGGTAATTTTTCAACCAAAGACGACATATTAACTTCGATTATCACGGGTCTGCAAATAGAAATGGTCGACCGCATAGGAAGTCCGTTCAGAGAACCGATTACAGAACAATGGTACGTCGGGCTGTTTCGGCTTGTCAAAGAAAAAGCAGACGTATTGAAAAACATTTTCGCCGCGGGTTTTCAGTCAAAATATCTGGAACTTATCAACGAAATTTTACAACGCCACAAGAATATGGCTACGGAAGAAGTTTATTTGCGTTTGTTCTGGTGCGGCGGAATCGTAAACGCGGTAATTTACTGGCTTTCTCACGGCTTAAAAGAATCGCCTGAAGAAATGGCGGTTATCAGCAATAAATTTTTATATAACTATAACGAATCCACTTGTATAAAAGACGAGAGATTTCACGGTTAGCAGAACGGTTTGAAACCGATAACGGTTCCGAGCGTTTTTAATGCCGTTTCGTAAACGAATCCTGATCCATAGGCAGCAACGTTCCGTCCAAGTCGAATAAAATAGTTTTATTATCAGATGAAATATTCGTTATCATATTGTTTTAACTTCCTTTCGGATATATTAGTCGCTCAAATACTCTCTGAAATCAATCGGCAACAGAGCCTTGTTTTTCTTTGTTACCCGATACCGTTTTTTTCAGCATAGATAACGCTATTGCGAATATTGTAAATAAAAGCAGAAGGTAATATGGAAATATCGCCGCGGAAACCGCCTGCGCCAATACGCCAAACAGCCAAGGCATCAGCATAATACCCGTGTAGGATGAAGCCTGCTGCACCCCGATAACCGATTGCGAAATATCTTTGCCGAAGTTTTGGGGCGTTAAATGCGTCAGATTCGGAAATACGGGACCGCAGCCAAGCCCGATAAAAAACAAAGCGACGGCGGAAACAAACACAGGTAACGGCAATACGAATAATACTAATGCTGCAAATAGTATCAACGTTGAAATACCGATAATTTTCCAACGCCCTGCCTTTTGCGCAACGATACCGGACAAAAATCTTCCGCTTGCCAACCCTATATAAAACAGCATAGCGATTTGCGCCGCCTTATCGGTCGTAAGCCCCTTGATATTGACAAAATAAGTGCTGCTCCAAGAGCCTGCGCATAGTTCCAGAGCGCAATAGCCGAAAAATGCAAAGCAACTCATACGAACGGCAGGCATTTTGAGCAGTTGTGATAAAGTCAACGTTTTCCGAGGTGCGTCGTTGCCGTTCTCGTCCTTTTTTTCCGCCTTTTTCCATAAGGGAAGCGATAATACCGCAATCAACGCTATGGCGAACTGTATTAACCCTGTGATGACGTACCCTTTTCGCCAATTATCGTCTGCGCCTAACGCAAGCGACATAACGTAAGGACTCGCCGCAACGCCAATGCCGTAAAAGCAATGAAGAAAGTTCATTTTCGACGCACTGTAATGCAGAGCGACAAAGTTGTTCAATGCCGTATCGATTGAACCTGCCCCAAGCCCGAGCGGGATTGCCAATAAAAAGAAAAATACGGCGTTGTCTGAAAAAGCATACCCAAGCAATGCGGCG
>CAMEHL010000023.1 GCA_945917475.1 uncultured Clostridia bacterium
CTGCAACTGCAACGCGAGCGAGATATTCTGTTCGATTGTGAATTCGTTTAATATGTTGTACTCCTGAAACACGAAACCCACGCAAGTGTTGCGGTAACTGTCGAAGTCCGAACCCGAGAAGTCTTTACTGCTTCTGCCTTTAACGATTACTTCGCCGCTGTCGGGTTTATCCAGACCGCCCGCTACGTTGAGCAGGGTGGATTTACCGGAACCGCTTCGACCGAGCAGGAACACCATACCCTTTTCCGGGAACTTGACGGACACGTCGTCAAGAGCCCTTACCGTTACCCCGCCTTTGGCGGAGTAAACTTTCACCAGATTTTTTACCTCTAACATATCGTCTCCTTTATATGTATAAATATTTTCTCTATCCGTAAAGCGTTTTATTCGCGTTATTTAACGCGAATAAGGGAGCGCTCCCTTACAAATTTCTGCGCGGGCGTTTTGCCGCGCGACCGTGCCGCCGTTTATTGTTTATTAACGGCTATATATATTTATCAGACGGTTTTTCTTTTCTTTCCGTATGCGGATTTAAGTAGTTTTATATTACGTTTTCGGAAACGACTTCTCCGTCTGTCGTCTTAATCGTGATTGTGCCGTCACATAAAACCGCGTAACTGTTGGGCGTTCCGTTTTTGGGAAGCGATACAGAACCGCAGTTTAGAAAAAGCGTTTTTCCCTGTCTTTCGGCAAAACAGGTGTGAAAATGCCCGTACACCACCGCGTCGAACACGGTTTTGGGTTTATCCGTTTTATTGTAAACGTGCCCGTGCGTTAAAAACACCTTTTTCCCGCCCGAAACCACGCACGCCGAGTCGATAAAATCGAATTCGGATATGAGCGTATCCACCTGCGAGTCGCAGTTGCCTTTTACGACTATAAGTTTGTCTTTTACGGCGTTAAGCGTTTCCGCAACTTTCATAGGCGCGTAGTCTTTTGGCAGCGGATTTCTCGGACCGTGGTTATATATGTCCCCTAAAAGAATAATCAGATCCGCGTTTTCGGCTTTCGCCCTTTCTACGATTTTGTCAGCGTAATAAGCCGAGCCGTGCACGTCCGAAGCAATAAGATATTTCATTTTTTTCTCTCCCGAATATTAGTTTTTTAAGTTATCGGTTTTTCGCCTATAATATAAAACACCGCTTCTCTCGCCATTATAAGCCCCGCGGCGGCAGGCACAAATATCATTGACGGGATAACGCCCGCGTTTTCGCCGTCCGCATGCGGTTTTACGACAGGCTCGGTGGAATATACCGCCTTAACGCCCGTTATATTGCGTTTTTTCAGTTCCCGTCTCATAACCTTTGCGAGCGGACATACCGTCGTTTTTTCTATATCGGCGACGGCAAGCGCGGTTACGTCCGTTTTGCCGCCCGTTCCCATACAGGTTATAACGGGCACGCCCGCGGCTTTCGCGCGCTTTATTATCTCTATTTTCGCCGTTACGGTATCCACCGCGTCCAGCACGAAGTCGAATTGCGAAAGGTCGTATTTATCCGCGTTTTCGGGCAGATAAAAGACTTTCTCCGCGGTAACTTTTACCGACGGGTTAATGCTCGCGAGTCGCTCTTTTATCGCCTGCGTTTTATCTTTTCCTATCGTGTTTACGGTGGAAATTATCTGTCTGTTAAGGTTTGTTTCTTCAATAACGTCGTTATCGAAAACGGTAATATGCCCCACGCCCGCGCGGCATAACGCTTCCGCTGCGAATCCGCCCACGCCGCCCGCGCCGAACAACGCCACCGCGCTGTTTTTAAGTTTTTCCGCTGCGGCGTCGCCTATTAAAAGGCGGTTTCTCAGAAAAAAATCTTTCACAGCAAAAAGATTCCCTTTTCGGCGTTTTCCCTGACGACTTCGTCCGACCAGACGGACGACTGCACTTCGCCTATATGCGCTTTCTTTAACAGGAACATACACAGTCTCGACTGTCCTATGCCTCCGCCTATCGTCAGCGGAAGTTGGTTATGTATAACCGCTTCGCAATACGGATTAGCCATTTTATACGCTTCTCTGCGCTTGTTGAGTTGTTTCACTATGCTCTTTTCGTCTACCCTTATGCCCATTGACGACAGTTCGAACGCAGAACCGAGCACTTCGTTATACACGATTATATCGCCGTTAAGATTCCAGTCGTCGTAGTCGGCGGCTCTGCCGTCGTGAGGCGCGCCGTCTTTTAAGTCCCAGCCGATATGGTGCAAAAACACCGCTCCGTATTTTTTCGCGACTATATTCTCGCGCTCTTTTCTCGTCTTGTCGGGGTATTCCCTTTCAAGATCCAGGGTAGACGCGAACGCGATTTTTTCGGGAAGTTCCGCGTTCAGCGCGGGATATTTCTTGTTTACCGCGTTCGCCGTTTTGCGTATCGCTTTATACACGGACTTTACGGTGTTTTTAAGATATATGATTTTTCTGTCTTCACGCGTGATGATTTTTTCCCAATCCCACTGGTCAACGTAAACGGAATGAATTTCGTCGAGCGTTTCGTCGCGGCGGATTGCGTTCATATCCGTATATAAACCCGTCCCGGGCGCGAACCCGTATTTTTTGAGCGCCATTCTCTTCCACTTTGCGAGAGACTGCACTATTTCCAGCCGTTCGCCGCCGAGCCCCTTTACGTCGAAACTCACCGCCCGTTCTACGCCGTTAAGGTTGTCGTTAAGCCCCGTTTCAGGTCTCACGAACAGCGGCGCGGAAACGCGCGTTAAAGAAAGCGCTTTGGCGAGTTCTTTCTCGAAAACGTCTTTAACGAATTTGATTGCGACTTCCGTTTCTATAAGGTTAAGTACAGATTGATATTTCATTTGAGTATACCTTCCTTTACTTTCGTTTAATCTTTTATCACGTTCCGATAAAGCGGGTGCGCCTTGACGAGTTCGGCGACTTCTCTTGCGGCATAGTCTTTCGCCGCTTCTTTTTCGTTGATGATTTTTACTATAATCTCCGCGACCTTTCTGCAATCGTTTTCGTCGAATCCGCGCGTGGTTACCGCGGGCGTACCTATCCTTATGCCGCTCGTTATCGTCGGTTTTCTCTTGTCGAAAGGTACGGCGTTTTTATTGACGGTGATATGAACTTCGTCGAGCAACGTTTCGAGTTCTTTGCCCGTTATATCCCTGTCGCTTAAGTCTATAAGCATAAGGTGGTTGTCCGTACCGCCCGATACGAGTTTCACGCCGCTTTCCGCAAACGTTTCGCTCATCGCCTTTGCGTTTTTCAGTATGTTTTGCTGGTATTCTTTGAATTCGGGTTTAAGCGCCTCTCCGAACGCCGCCGCCTTTGCCGCTATAATGTGCATAAGCGGTCCGCCCTGCGTTCCCGGGAAAACCGCCTTGTCGATAACTTTGGCGTACTGCTCTTTGCACATAATCATACCGCCGCGCGGACCTCTTAAAGTCTTGTGCGTGGTCGTGGTAACGAAGTCCGCATAAGGCACGGGCGACGGGTGCAATCCCGTTGCGACAAGCCCCGCGATATGCGCGATATCCACCATCATATACGCGCCGACTTTATCGCATATTTCGCGGATTCTCCTGAAATCGATTACGCGCGGATAAGCGGACGCGCCCGAAACTATCATTTTGGGCTTACACTCGACGGCTATTCTTTCCATCTCGTCGTAATCTATAGTACCCGTTTTCTCGTTCACGCCGTAAGGCACGGCGTTAAAATACTTGCCCGAAACGGCAACGGGACTGCCGTGCGTCAGGTGTCCGCCGTGCGCCAGACTCATACCCATAACCGTATCGCCCGGCGACAGCACCGCAAAAAACACCGCAAAGTTGGCGTTCGCCCCGCTGTGCGGCTGAACGTTGACGTGTTCCGCGCCGAACAGTTTTGCGGCGCGTTCTTTCGCGATATTTTCAACCACGTCTACGTATTCGCAACCGCCGTAATACCTGTGCGCGGGATATCCTTCCGCGTATTTGTTCGTGAGAACGCTGCCCGCGGCGAGAAGAACGTTTTCGGAAACGACGTTTTCGCTCGCGATTAGTTCTATGTTGTCGTTAAGTCTTTTCAGTTCCGCGTTCATACCCGCGTAAAGTTCGGGGTCGGCTTTTTTTAGTCCGCTGTAATCTATCATTGGTAAGTCTCCTGTGTTTATTTAGTTTTTATCTCGCTGTTCCGCGGCGTTTCCGCACGCTCCGCTATCTCTTTTTGGTCAGATATACGTTATAATCTTTTCCGAAAGCGCGGCTTTAGTGGATAGTCCCACCGCCCTGTCGGTAAGTATTCCGTTTTTATAAATGAGCAGCGTGGGTATTTCTTTTATGCCGAGTTGGTCGGCAAGCGGAGCGTTTTCGTCTACGTCTATGCGTATCACTTTCACTCTGCCGTTAAGCCCTTTTTCAAATTCAGTCAGTATAGGCGTTTGCATTTTGCACGGCGCGCACCACCGCGCGGTAAAGTCCGCTATTACGGGCGCGTCGCAATTTATTTCGTCGTAAAACTCATTGCTGTCCGTTATCTGTATCATTTTTTTCTCCTTTCGCGGTTATTCGGACTATTCTCGCGCAAAATTTGTCGCTTTTACGCAGTTTTTTGTCGAATAACCCTAATATAGTATACCACGAAAGAATAAAAATTAAACTTAACAAAAGTATCCATATTTCCTTGCCGATTATAAAAAGCCCTATCGCCGCGGCAAGAACGATTAAAAAGAGCGGAACTAAAAACACGAGAACGGCGGACAGCGTTTTCCCAGATTCCGCAGTCTCCACGACCGCTTCGTCTCCGACAGCCGCGCCCGCGTCGTTTCTCGCACGCATTTCGGTATAAGACGCGTTCGCGGCGAAAAGACACATTCCGCACTTTCCGCACTCGTCCTTTTTGTCTATTCTGACGGTGGCGTATTTTCCTTCCGTCTTTACCACTTTTCCGCTTTCGGTCATAATTGCATTTTAGCGACCGCAACGAGGTCGGAAAAAGGCACTTCTCTCTCCGTCCCGTCGGACATTTTTTTTAACCTGACCGCGCCCGCGCTAAGTTCCGCCGAACCTATAACGCCCACGTATTCCGCACCTATCTTGTCGGCGTACTTGAACTGTGATTTTATGCCGCGGTCGGCGTGGTCGGTTTCGGCTATGACGCCCGCTTTGCGCAGTTTCTGAGTGAGCAGAAACGCTTTTTCAGCCGCTTCTTCGCCCATGGGCGCAAGATAAATTTTAATCTTTTTTTCTTCGGGGAATTCCGCGCCCGAATTTTCGAGCAGCAGAATCAGCCTTTCGAGACCCGCGGCAAAACCTATGCCCGGCACGTCTCCGCCGCCGAATTCGGACACGAGTTTGTCGTATCTGCCGCCGCCACACACAGTGCTTTGCGCGCCTATATCTTCGGACACGAACTCGAACACCGTCTTGGTATAATAATCGAGCCCCCTGACTATATCGGGATTGATTTCGTATTCCGCACCCGCCGTCGTAAGAAGGCGTTTAACCTTTTCAAAATGCGTTCTGCAATCGTCGCAGAGATAATCGAGAATTTTGGGCGCGCCCGCGACTATGCTCTTGCAACCGGGATTTTTACAGTCGAGAATTCTCATCGGGTTTTTCTCGTATCTGTCCTTGCAAAGGTCGCAAAGCGAATGGTAATTATCCTTTAAATACTCTTTAAGCGCCTTGTGATATTCCGCGCGGCAGGTCTTGCAACCTATACTGTTTATATAGAGCGTAAGGTTTTTAACCCCGATTTTTTCGAGAAACTCTTTCGCGAGAAGTATCGTCTCCGCGTCGGTAACGGGCGACGAAGAACCTAAAATTTCCACGCCGAATTGATGGAATTCCCTGAGTCTGCCCGCCTGCGGGCGTTCGTATCTGAAACAGGGCGTTATATAGTAAAGTTTGACGGGCAGCGCATACGACTGCATACCGTTATCCGCGAACGCGCGCGCCACGCCCGCCGTGCCTTCCGGCTTTAAGGTAACGCTCCTGCCGCCCTTGTCGGTAAAAGTATACATTTCTTTATTGACGATATCCGTCGTTTCGCCCACGCCGCGCAAAAACACTTCGGTATGCTCGAAAACGGGCGTTCTTATTTCTTTGACGTTAAACTTTTCAGCGACTTCGCGCGCGGCGTTTTCTATAAACTGCCATTTATAAGAATCTTTGGGCAGAACGTCTTTCGTGCCTTTCGGAATGCTAACCATAACGCTCCTTTACGTTTTATAAAATGTATTTTTTCAGGTCTTTGCTCTTGTGTTCCGCGCCGAGTTTTTCTTCGACGAATTTTTTGTCGACCACGACTTCTTTCGCTGACAGTCCGTCCGCGTCGAAAGACACGTCTTCTAAAAGTTCTTCCATAACCGTGTGCAACCGTCTCGCGCCTATGTCTTCGCTCGTGGCGTTCATTTCTTCCGCAACCGAAGCAATCTCGTCAATCGCCTCGTCGGTGAATTTAAGTTCTACTCCGTCCACCTTTAACAGCGTGGCGTACTGAACGGTTATCGCGTTTCTCGGCGTGGTGAGTATCTGCACGAAATCGGCTTTGCTTAAACTCTGCAATTCCACGAGTATGGGGAATCTCCCTTGCAGTTCGGGAATAAGGTCAGACACCTTTGAAACGTGGAACGCGCCCGCCGCGATAAACAGAATATAATCCGTTTTAATCGCGCCGTATTTTGTCATCACGGTAGAACCTTCCACAATGGGCAGAATATCTCTCTGCACCCCTTCTCTCGACACGTCGTGTCCCGAAGTCCCCGCGCTTTTCGCCGCTATTTTGTCTATTTCGTCGATAAAGATTATGCCTTCCTGTTCGGCGCGCCTTACCGCTTCTTCGTTCACCGCGTCGTTGTCGATAAGTTTATCCGCTTCTTCGTTAAGCATCATAATTCTCGCTTCTTTGACGGTGAGTTTGCGTTTCTTTCTCTTTTTAGGCAGAATATCGCCGAATATGTTGCCTATGCTGATTTCCGCGCCGCCGGGCGTGAGTTCCATAGGCTTGGGCGTATCTATAACGTCTATTTCGATTACTTCGTTGTCGTAATACCCCTTTTTCAGTCCGTCGGCAATATTCTGTTCGAATATGGCGTCGGGCGTTTCGCCTTTGTCCGCGCGCCTTGCCTGTGCCACGATTTTAACGAGTTTAGCGTCCACAGCCGCGCCAGCCTTTTCGGTTACCGTTCTGAATTTTTCTTCTTTCACGAGCCTTACGGAACATTCCACAAGATCGCGAATCATAGACTCGACGTCTCTGCCGACGTAGCCGACTTCCGTATATTTGGTGGCTTCTACCTTTATGAACGGTGCGCCGACGAGTTTTGCAAGTCTTCTCGCTATCTCCGTTTTGCCCACGCCCGTAGGTCCTTTCATAATGATGTTTTTGGGCGTTATTTCTTCCATTTCCGTTTTCGTCAGTCTGCTCCTTCTGTAACGGTTACGGAGCGCGAGCGCGACCGCCTTTTTCGCTTCTTTCTGACCGATAATGTATTTATCGAGTTCTTCTACTATCTGTTTAGGACTTAAATTCATATTGTTATCTCCCTGTTATCCCGCTTTCGGCAAATTTCTTTCACTCGCCGCTTATATACATTCGGTCGTGATGTGTCCGTTGGTGAAAACGCATATTTCGCTTGCGATTTTCAACGCTTTCTGCGCGATTTCTTCCGCGCCGTAATCGGTTTCCTGCGAGAGCGCGCGTGCCGCCGCAAGCGCGTAGTTTCCGCCCGAACCGATTGCGCAAACGCCGTCTTCGGGTTCTATTACTTCACCCGTCCCCGAAACGATAAGGAGCGTGTCCTTATCGGCGGTTATCATCATCGCTTCCAATTTTCTCACCTTGTCGCTGCGCCACAGTTCCGCGAGTTCCACCGCGCTGCGCATAAGGTTGCCCGAATATTTATTCAGCATTTCTTCAAAACGTTCGGACAGAGTGAACGCGTCCGCGACCGAGCCCGCAAAGCCGAAAATTACTTTGCCTCCGTAAATGCGCCTGACCTTGACCGCGTTGTTTTTAAATATTATCGATTGCGACATAGTAACCTGCCCGTCGCCGGCGATTGCGGTGCGCCCGTCCTTTTTTACGGCGCAAATGGTAGTTCCCATAAATTCGCTCATTTTCAGTTCTCCTTAATCTGTTTTATGAATTTTTCCGTTTCGGCGAGACTTCTCTCCGCCTGCAAACGTTTTTTCTCTTTTTTATCGCGCACTATTTCGCCGAGCGGCGGAATAATGCCGAAGTTTGCGTTCATCGGCTGAAAATTTTCGTTTTCCGTCGTGATATATTTTGCGAGCGCGCCCGACACCGTTTTGTCGGATATGAGTATTTCGGGTTTGCCGCTAAGTTTTCTTTCAAGATAGACCGCCGCCATAAGTCCGCTCATCGCGCTCTCCACGTAACCTTCAACGCCCGTAATCTGCCCCGCCATAAACACCGTGGGGCGGGTTTTTAGCGAATAGTCGGGATTAAGGCATAGCGGCGAATTAACGAACGTGTTTCTGTGCATAACGCCGTAACGGAGATATTCCGCGTTTTTAAGCGCGGGAATAACCGAAAACACCCGTTTTTGTTCTCCCCATTTAAGATTGGTCTGAAACCCCACGAGATTGTACATACTGCCCGCTTCGTCTTCTTTGCGGAGTTGCAGACACGCGTATGCCCACCTGCCCGTTTTCGGGTCTTTTAGTCCCACGGGCTTTAACGGCCCGTACCTTAACGTGTTCCTGCCGCGCGCCGCCATGATTTCAACGGGCATACAGCCTTCGAACACTTCCGACTTCTCGAAGTCGTGCAAATCCGCGCGTTCCGCGGTAATAAGCATATCGTAAAACTCGTCGTACTGCTCTTTATTCATAGGGCAGTTGATATGGTCGCCGTTGCCTTTACCGTATCTGTCGCCGAAAAACGCGTTTTCCATATCCACGCTGTCGAACGATACTATGGGCGCGGACGCGTCGTAAAAATGCAGACCGCCGCCCGTGAGTTTTTCTATTTCGTCGCAGAGTTTGCCCTGCGTAAGCGGACCCGTGGCGATTATCGTATATCCGTCGTCGTCCGTTTTTTCGACTTCTTCGGATACGAGCGTTATGTTTTTTTCAGATCTTATCCGTTCGGTAACGAGCGCGGAAAACTTTTCTCTGTCCACGGCGAGCGCGCCGCCCGCGGGCACGCGCGTTTTATCCGCCGCCGCTATTATTTCAGAACCGATAACGCGCATTTCCTGTTTCAGAAGTCCCGCGGCGTTGCCGTATACGTCGTCCGATTTGAGAGAGTTGGAACAGACGAGTTCGGCAAAGTTCTCCGACTTATGCGCGGGCGAAAACGCGCGCGGTTTTATATCGTATAAAGTTACTTTAACGCCCTTTTTGGCGAGAAATAGCGCCGCTTCCGACCCCGCGAGTCCCGCACCGATTATTTTA
Organism: uncultured Clostridia bacterium; assembly: GCA_945917475.1. Taxonomy (GTDB): domain Bacteria; phylum Bacillota; class Clostridia; order Christensenellales; family Borkfalkiaceae; genus UBA1259. The sequence goes on from CAMEHL010000023.1 coordinate 9,354, forward strand.
ACCCGTTTATTCACCGTATTTACAACTCTTTGAAGAACATTTTACTTTCCCGTTCACGGACACGAGATACGCGCCACAATCGGGGCATTTTTTGCCCGTAGGCATATCCCAACTCATAAACTTGCAGTCGGGGTAACCCGAACAGCCGTAAAACACCTTGCCTTTTCTGCTCGTCATTTTCTTGGTGGGTTTGCCGCATTCGGGGCATACGCCTTCTAAATTGTCCGTCGCAAGGCTTACGGTGTATCTGCATTTGGGATAGTTTGAGCATGCGATGAACTTCCCGAAACGACCTTCCCTTTCCACCATTATGCTGCCGCATTCAGGGCAAATCTTGTCGGTGGGAATAGCGACTTTTTCGTTCACGGGTCTGATGTTCTGGCATTCGGGGTAATTAGAACAAGCGTAATAATTGCCGTACCTTCCGCTCTTAATTATCATGGGCGCGCCGCACTTTTCGCACTTGACGTCGGTAATGCGCGACTTTTCCAACTGCTTTTCGAACGGCGCGTAAAAATCCGCTATCAGTTTGTGCCAGTCTTTGCCGTTCTCGCCCACTTCGTCAAGGTCGTTCTCCATTTTGGCGGTAAAGCCCACGTCCATTATGTCGGGGAAATACTTTACGAGAAAATCTATCAGCGAATAACTCACTTCGTTAGGAACAAGATATTTTTTCTCTTTTCTCACGTATTCGCGCTTTTTATCTGTCAGTTTCGCCATTATGGTCGCGTAAGTGGACGGTCTGCCTATTCCCTTGTCTTCCATATTCTTTATAAGCGTCGCTTCGGTGTAACGCACGGGCGGTTTCGTGAACTTCTGTTCTTTATTTAAACTCAAAAGAGTTAACAGTTCGCCCTCGGATAGGTCTGGCAGAAGCGCGTTGCCGCTTTCTTCGTCTTCGTCCTTTTTCGTGTCGTCGTAAACGGCGGTATAGCCCTTGAACACGAGCGTTCTGCCGCTCGTTTTAAGCCCGTACTCGCCCGCTTTAACGTCTACCGCCACGCTGTCGTACTTCGCTTCGGACATCTGCGACGCGATAAATCTGTCGTAAATGAGTTTATAAAGTCTGTATTGGTTTTTATCGAGAACGTTCTGCATACTCTCGGGCGTGCGGCGCACGTCTATCGGGCGTATCGCTTCGTGCGCGTCCTGTGCGTCCTTTTTGGAACGGTAGAAATTAGGCTTTGACGGAACGTATTCCGCGCCGTAGTTGTTTTTGATATAATCGAGAGCCTGCGCCTGCGCTTCAGAAGAAATGCGCACGGAGTCCGTTCTCATATACGTAATTAAAGCGACGTTGCCGTTCGGCGTTTCCACACCCTCGTAAAGCCGCTGGGCAATCTGCATTACCTGCGGCGCGGTGATGTTAAGTCTTATCGACCCGTCCTGTTGCAGAGTGCTTGTGATATACGGCGCGGGCGCGTGCGATTTCACTACCGTCTTTTTAACGCCCGAAACGGTGAACCGAGCCGCCTTTAAGTATTCTTCCGCCGCCGCGGCTTCTTCCGCGCAAGAAGGCTTGTATTTCTTGCCGCTTTTCTCTACGAGCAGAACCTTGAACGGTTGCTTGCCGTCGGGGCGCACTTCCGCTTTCAAATTCCAGTATTCCTGCGGAACGAACGCGGCTATTTCGCGTTCTCTGTCCACGACCATTTTGAGCGCGACCGACTGGACCCTGCCCGCAGACAGATTTTCGTTAAGGCGGCAACTCGCAGCGGGCGACACGCTGTAACCGACTATTCTGTCTAAAACGCGTCTCGCCTGTTGCGCGTTCACCAGATTCATATCTATTTTGCGCGGGTGCGCGAGCGCGTTTTTAACCGCCTTTTCGGATATTTCGTTGAATTCTATTCTGTTCGTATCTGCGTCGTTTAAGCCGAGAACTTCTTTTAAATGCCAGGAAATCGCTTCGCCTTCTCTGTCCGGGTCGGTCGCAAGAAATATCTTATCCGCTTTTTCAGCGTCGTCTTTAAGCCGTTTTATATCCGCCTTTTTTTCGGGCGAAATCTCGTAAAACGGCTCGAAATTCTTGTCTATTCTTATACCCATTCTGTTGACGGGCAAATCCCTGACGTGCCCTTTGGACGCGTCTACTTTATATCCGCCTTTCAAAAATTTTTCGATGGTTTTCGCCTTGTGCGGCGACTCCACAATAATCAGTTGCATTTATACCTCCGTAAGGTTGCGGATAAGCCCGTATACGTTGACGCCGTTTTTTGCGACGACGCCCTTTATTTCGAGAACGGAAAGAGTCGTCAGTATCTCGTAACTCTCCCGTCCCAGCGCGCGACTTATCTCGTCTATGTGTTTTGCGCCGTCGCGGAGAACGTTTATAACGTTAGTTTCCTCCGCGGACAGCGGTATTTTGGTTTTCTTTTTTTCAACGCCGTAAAAGTTAAGTATATCGTCGGGCGTATCGCACAGCATCGCGCCGCGCTTTATAAGGTCGTTGCAACCTTCACCCGATTCTATTCCCACGCCGTACGGCACGGCGAAAAGGTCTCTGCCGAATTCTTCCGCGTATTCCGCGGTGTAAAGAGTGCCGCTCTTTTTCGCGCCGCTGACGACTAAAACGCCGTCGGACAGCCCCGCTATTATTCTGTTCCGCACGGGGAACATAAACCTGTCGGGTTTTACGTAAGGCGGATATTCCGCCACCGCAAGACCCTTTTCGGTTATCTTGTCTATAAGCGACGCGTTCGCCGCGGGATAAACGTGGTCGAAACCGCCCGCGATTACGGAAATCACCTTTCCGCCGCCGTCGAGCGCGCCGCGTATGACCGCGCTGTCCACACCTTCCGCTATGCCCGTAACGGGCGTGAATCCCGCTTTTGCAAACGTCTCGGAAAACTCTTTCGCGATATTTACGGATACGGGCAGGCTTTTGCGGCTGCCTACCATTCCGATAGTTTTTTCGCCGAGCAGAGTCTCATCGCCCTTGACGTACAGAACGAACGGCGGCGACGGAACGACGTTCAGCCTTTCGGGATATCCGTCGGATACTCTCGTTATCGCCCGCACGCCCTTTCGCGACAGTCCGCTCAGAATATAATCGGTATACGTACGGTTGAAAGAATTTATAAGCGTTTCAAAAACTCTTTCGCCCGCGTTTTCGGTTATGTAACCGCGGCACGCGTTCACGGCGGCGATTACGTCTTTTTCCGTTTGCAGCGCGGCGTAAATTTCACGCTTATGCTTGTATTCCAGCCCCGAAAACGAATCGAGCCATATAAGGGTCGTTTCTTCTTTCGTATAACTCATCTTCAATGCCTGTAACTTATCGCTTCGAGAAGGTGTTCGGGTTTAACGTCTACCGAAAGGGACATATCGGCAATCGTTCTCGCGACTTTTATTATTCTGCTCCGCGCGCGCGGCGACAAATGCAGGTTATCGTAAGCGGCTTTAAGTATGTTTTCGCAATCGGCGGACAGAACGCAGTATTTTGCAATCTGTCTTTCGCCCATGTCGGCGTTCGTTTTAACGCAGTCGTTCTCAAAGCGTTTCCGCTGAATCTCTCTCGTGCGGTTCACCCGTTCGCGCACGGTCGCGCTCGTCTCCGATTTTTCGCCCGAAGACAGTTCCGTGTATTTCACTTCGTCCACCTGAACCTGAATATCTATTCTGTCCATAAGCGGACCGGATATTTTGGATTTATACCGCGCTATCTGCGACGGCGAACAGGTGCAGGGTTTGCTTTCCGAACCGTAATTCCCGCACGGACAAGGGTTCATACTGCCGCACAGAATAAAGTTTGCGGGGTATCTCACCGCGCCCGACGCGCGCGATACGGTAATATATCCGTCTTCGAGCGGTTGGCGCAACGATTCGAGCGTGGCGCGCGAATATTCGGGCATTTCGTCTAAAAACAGCACGCCGTTATGCGCAAGACTTATTTCGCCGGGTTTTATATGCGAACCGCCGCCCGTGAGCGACGCCGTGGTAGCGGTATGGTGCGGACTTCTGAACGGGCGGCGGGTTACTATCCCTTCCGTATCCGACAGCACGCCCGCGACCGAATGAATTTTAGTCGTTTCGAGCGCTTCTTCGAAAGTCATATCGGGCATTATCGTGGGAATACATTTCGCAAGCATAGACTTGCCCGTTCCGGGCGCGCCGACGAACATTACGTTGTGTCCGCCCGAAACCGCTATTTCGAGAGCGCGCTTGGCGACTTTCTGTCCTTTGACGAGCGACATATCCGCGTCGTAAACGGTCTCGCCGTTTGCCGCAGCGTAATCGCGGCTTTCCAACTTTACGAGCGGATTTAAACCCGCAAGATGATCTATCACTTCTTTAAGCGTTTTTGCCGCAAAGACCTGCGTTCCCGAAACGTAAGACGCTTCCGCGCGGTTGTCGTACGGGATTATGAACTTATCATACCCCCGCTCCTTTGCGGAGATGAGTATGGGCAGAACGCCGTTTATACGCCTTAGTCCGCCGTCGAGCGACAGTTCGCCCAACAGTACCGCCCCGTCTCCGTCGGAAAGGAGTTGCCCCGTTGCCGCGAGAACGCCTATCGCGAGCGGCAGGTCGAACGCCGAGCCTTCTTTCTTTACGTCGGCAGGCGCGAAGTTTGCCGTTATTCTGCGGGACGGAACGCTTCTTCCGCTATTTTTAATCGCGGCGCGGACTCTGTCGCGCGATTCTTTGACGGCGGTATCCGCAAGTCCGACCAGGTCGAACGCGGGCAGACCGTTAGAAGAATCCACTTCCACTTCAACGGGCACGCCCGTAAGTCCGTTTAATGCATAACTTTTAACTTTGGCAATCATAGCGTTTCCTTTTAGTCAAGAGCCGACCTTGCGAACGCGGCGCGCCCGCGGCGGTTTCGCGCTATACATTATATATACCGCATAATCAATCTTTTACAGTTTAACACATTTCAATCAAAATGTAAACGAAAAAAAAGAACTTACCGTTAAAATATGGTAAGTTCTTATTCTTTTGTGAAAACTCTTAAAAAACGCGCGGATTATCTCGCGGTTTCTTTGACTTTGGCGGCTTTGCCCGTTCTTTCTCTCAGATAATAGAGTTTCGCGCGGCGAACCTTGCCCTTTCTCACCACCTGAATATCCGCGACTTTGGGCGAATGCACGGGGAAAGTCTTTTCCACGCCTACGCCGAAAGACAGACGTCTCACGGTAAAGGTTTCGGAAATTCCGCCGTTCTTTCTCGCGATGACGATGCCTTCGAAAGCCTGTAATCTTTCTCTGTCGCCTTCTATGACTTTTACCATTACTTTAACGGTATCGCCGACGGAAAATTCGGGAACGGATTGTTTCAAGTTTTCCTG
>CAMEHL010000024.1 GCA_945917475.1 uncultured Clostridia bacterium
CACTGTTCGCGCAGCACGTCTTCTTCGTTAATCATAACGGACACGCTCTCGTCTTCGTTGATAAGCACCGCTCCGCAATCGGAATTTTTTACGAGCGCGCTGCTTATAAGGTGGCGTTCTTTCATCGCTTCTTTTTTTATATCGTCGCATTCCGACATAAAATACAGCGTGAATTTGTCGCGGTTAATAAGCGCGAGTTCCACTTCTTTCGCTATCTCTCTCGCCGCGTCCGGTTCTTTAATCCTGAAAGGATATTCTTCGAAATTTCTCGCAAACCTGACGCGCGTGGAAACGATGTTTCCCCTGTACAGGTCGTCTGCGACGCTCATAGAATAATCCCCCTGTTTTTCAGTTCGGTTTTAAGTTCTGAAACGGCTACGGACAGTTCAGCCGCTTCGGACAGCCTGCCGCCCTTTTCCGCGGCGCGCATTTCGGACAACAATTCTTTGTACCGCGCGAGAATTTCCTTATCGGTTACGCACGGCACTCTGCCCCTGTGGCGGGTGTTTCCGCCCTGAATATTTTTCAGACTCGCGGTAATCTCCGCCTTAAACGCCGCGTAACACGCGGGGCAGCCGAGCATACCCGTCTCGTAAAACTTTGACAGCGTGTATCCGCACACGCCGCACGCCTTGTTTTTCATAAACTCTTATCCGTAATACGTTTCCTTTACTCGCCGCACGGCGGATAAAGGAAATTATGCGCGTTTTATGGTTTTTATGCGCCCTTGTAACTCTCGGGCGCGTTTTATAACTTTTTGGCGAGTTCTTTTATATACCCGGCGGTCTCGTCGCCCAGTTCGCCGCTCCTTAACGCGTATTCCACGTTGGCTTTCACGTAACCTAATTTATCGCCCACGTCGTAACGCTTCCCCTCGAAGTTGCTCGCTAAAAGCCTGCCCTTTTTCGCGAGTTCCGCGAGCACGTCGGTAAGGTAAAGTTCGTTGTTTCTCGGCTTTAAGGTTTTAAGCATTTTCATCACTTCGCCCGACAAAACGTAACGCCCGATTATGGCGTTGTTGGACAGCGCTTCGGATAAAGACGGCTTTTCCACGATATCCGTTACCTGCATTATTCCGTCGTTTTCTTCGCCTATGCCGATATTGCCGTATTTACTGACGTCGTCGCCGAATACTTCCATCGTGGCGATTACGCTCTTGCCCGTGCGCTCGAACACTTCCGTCAGCCGTTTCATACACGGTTTCTGACCGCGGGCGGTATATATAAGTTCGTCGCCGAGAAGAAGCGCGAAAGGTTCGTCTCCCACGAATTTTTCCGCGCAGAGTATCGCGCCGGCAAGTCCGTTCGCCTGCGTCTGTTCGGCGAAAGATATATTGTATTTCTGCGTTTCGCGCTCGATTTCGTACAGTTCTTTCTTGCCGTCGGACAGCAGTCTTTGTTCGAGCGCGTCCGCTTTGCCGAAATGGCGGCGTATGACTTCCGAGTCGGGAGAGACGACTATTACGACGTCTTTTATGCCGACCGCGTCGAGTTCTTCGGTTATGTACTGAATAGTCGGTTTATCGACTACGGAAAGCATAGGTTTAGGTACGGCTTTGGTCGCGGGCAGAAATCTCGTTCCGAGCCCCGCCGCGGGTATTATCGCTTTTTTAACTTTCATTATTCTCTCTTTTTCCCTTTTTCCCTTTTATTTGAAGTTCTTTTCTTCCATCGCTTTTATTTTGTTCACGCGGCGGATATGCCTTTCGTCGCCCGAAAAAGGCGTGTTTATAAACGCGTCCGCAATCTCGATGAAAAGCCCCGGACCCACCACGCGTTCGCCCACGGCGAGAACGTTGGCGTCGTTATGCAGTCTCGTCATCTTTGCCGAGAACACGTCGTGGCAATGTCCGCAACGTATGCCCTTTATTTTGTTGGCGACTATGCTCATTCCTATGCCCGTTCCGCAGATTAACACTCCCAAATCGCATTTTTTTGCAAGCACCGCTTCGCACACGGGAACGGCGAAGTCGTTATAATCTACCGAAGTTTTATCGTAACAACCGAAATCTTCGTATTCGATTCCCTTTTTGTTAAGGTAATCGATTAAAACGGGTTTAAGGTTTATTCCGCCGTGGTCGCAACCGATTGCAATTTTCATTTTTTTCTCTCCTTTATATCTCAAAATTTATTTGTCAAATCCGAAAACGCCGACGCCGTCGGCATTATCGAGAATTTTGCCTAAAATCACGTTGCACGCGTCTTCTATAACGTGCGAAGTCTTTATATATTCGCCCAAATCCTGCCCGTATGGGTCGGGAACGTCGCCCAGCCCCGTCAGTTCGTCTATCGTGTAGACGTTGGGGAAGTTTTCTATGCGTTTTTTATGCTCCGCCGTCATACAAATAACCGCGTCGCTTTTAATGAGCAGGTTACCCGTCGCCCGTTTCGCCTTAAAACCGTAAGGTTTATAACCGAGTTTTTTAAGCGCGGTTAAGGAATTTTTGCTTATTTTGTCGCCGTCGTTCGCGGTAAGCCCCGCGCTCGACACCCTTACGTTTTTTATCCCCGCAAGGCGGAGTTTGGTTTTAAGCACGATTTCCGCCATAGGACTACGGCAGGTGTTGCCCGTGCATACGAACAGTATTCTTTTCATATTATCCGCAAGCCTTTTTAAGTCGGTTCATTATCCCGAGATACACTCCGTCGTATCTGTCGGGCGAAACCGCTATGATTATATCGGCTTTTTTCTCCCCTTCCAGCAGTCTGTCGAACAGATTAGACGCGATTTCTTCGCCCGTTTCGCCCAAAAGCAAAAGCCTTTTCCCCGAAAAAACGCTCTTATATCCGTCCGAACACATTATATACGGCGTTCTGCCGTTTTTTTCTTCTTCTTCGTACCGCGCCGCAACCTTATCCGTTTCGTCTTTGCCGAACAGCACCGTTTCGCAACGCGGTCTGTAATGGCGGTACTTTACGCCGGGCGATCTGACTTTGTCGCCGTCTTTGTGTTCCGCAATAAGACAACCGCCCGCGACCGATTGAATCATCTCGCGCGTTACGAGCCCCGCGCGGAGTATTCTCGGCACGTCTCCCGTAACGTCAAGCACCGTGCTTTCTATTCCGCCCGTGCATTTTCCGCCGTCGAGCACGAGCGGTATAAGTCCGTTAAGGTCGTCGTATACGTGCCGCGCCGTAACGGGACTTGTGTGTTTGGATAAATTCGCGCTGGGCGCGACCACGGGCGCGTTCACCGCCCTTAAAAGTTTAACGCACCCCGTGTGAGACGGCATTCTTACGGCGAGCGTGTCGCCGCCGCACGTCGCTTCGTCGCACACGACTTTTCTGCTCTCGAACACCATAGTGAGAGGACCGGGCGTAAATTTTTCAATCAGGTCGTAAACGTATTTTTGTTTGACTTTTACCAGCCGCTCCAAATCGTAATCTTTGTGAACGTGAGCGATAAGCGGATTGTCCGACGGTCTGCCCTTAACCCGGTAAATTTCCCTTACCGCCTGCGGCATAGTCCCTATCGCGGCAAGCCCGTAAACCGTTTCGGTGGGCATACCGATTATTCCGCCGCGTTCTAAAATTTCTTTCGCTTCCGCAACGCTTTCGTCCGTTACGGGTTTAATTTCGGTAATCATCTCTCGCCCCGCGGTTTTATCAGAAAATCTCGTCGTCCACGCTTTTTACCGTCTGCGCCGCCATCTCGCGCGGAGTTTCGTCAAAGGGCGCGCCGTCGTCCGTTCGTGCGGGCAAATCTTCGTAACCTTCTATGCCGACGGCTTTTTTCTTCTCGCCGTCCGCGTCTTCGGGTTCGTCGGTGTCTTCGTTTATATTAAGGAATTTGGTACACTCGCCCTTAAAGTACAGTTTGACCGTACCCGTAGGGCCGTTTCTGTGTTTCGCAATAATGAGTTCCGCGACGTTGGGTTTAACCTTGCCTTCGGCAATGTCTTTCTCGGAAGCCTTTTTATCGGGGCGGTGGATAAACATAACTATATCCGCGTCCTGTTCTATCGCGCCCGACTCTCTCAAATCCGCGAGTTGCGGACGACGGTTTTCCGATTCCGCCGCGCGCGATAACTGCGACAGCGCAAGCACGGGAACGTTTATCTCTTTCGCTAAAATTTTCAGCGTTCTCGATATTTCGGACACTTCCTGCTGACGGTTAGAGTCCTTTTTGTTGCTGCCGGGCGACATAAGTTGAACGTAGTCAATCATTATAAAGTCGAGACCGCTCTTTCTCTTTAAGCGTCTACATTGAGACAGCACTTCGTTCGGCGTAATCATAGCGGAATCGTTTATGTATATTTTCGCGTTTGAAAGTTGTTCTTTCGCTTTGGCGATTTTAAGCCACTCGCTCCTGTCCAACTGACCTTTAAGCGCGTGTTCCATACTCACGTTCGCGGTAGAACACAAAAGTCTCATTCCCAACTGCTCTTTGCTCATTTCGAGCGAGAACACCGCGCAGGAATAACCTTGCAGCGCGATATTTTCAACGAGATTCATCGCGAACGACGTCTTTCCGACCGCAGGGCGCGCCGCCAAAATCATAAGGTCGCTTTCGTGAACGCCGTTAAGCAACGCGTCTATGCCCCTGTATTTAGTCTTAATGCCGCGGAATTTCGACTTGTCTTTGGATAGTTCGTCGAGTTTGGTCATTACGTCGGGAATAATAGAACCTATCTTTACTATTTCGCTCGTGTCCGCGGTATTGGATATGTCGAACACCTTTTTCTCGGCGAAAGCGAGCGAGTTTTTCTCGTCCGTGCTTTTTTTACATTCTTCTATGATTTCGCCCGCGCCGCTCATAAGCCGACGGAGCATACTGTCCCTTAAAACAATGTCGAGATACCTGTTGTATCCCGCCGCGGAAGGCATAACGTTCGTGAGTTCGGTTATATATTCTATGCCGCCCGCCTGTTCGAGCGCGCCGTTCTTTTCGAGCGCATCGGTAAGCGTAACGAAGTCTACGGGCTTATTCGCTTTAATGAGTTCGTTCATCGCGGTGAAAATATATTTGTGCGACTCCGCGAAAAAATCGTCTTCTTTAAGATAAGCGGATATTTCCACCTGTATTCTGGTGTCGAGCAAAAGACACCCCAAAAGCGCCTGTTCCGCCTCTATGCTGTGCGGCATTTCGCCGATTTTCACTTTGTCCGCCATTATTTTTCTCCTTGATTTACGGTTGGTTTTTCCGTTTTACGCCTTTTTTAATCACTGCCGTATTGCTGATTGCGGCTTACAGCCTTCTGAATTGTCCGAGCGCGTCCTTAAATTCCCCAAACGCCGCCGCGTAAGGCTTTTCCGTCGTCAGATCCACGCCCGCGATTTTAAGCAGTTCCACGGGTCCGTCGGAATTTCCCGACGACAAAAACTCGAAGTAATCTTTTACGGCGGGCGCGCCTTCGCGCGTGATTCTGTCCGCGATTGCGAGCGCGCTTATAATGCCCGTAGCGTATTTGTAAACGTAAAACGCCCTGTAAAAATGAGGTATGCGCGCCCACTCGTATTTGATTTCTTCGTCCAAGACGACCGTGTCTCCGTAATATTTTTTATTGAGTTCGAGATATTTTGCGCACATACCGTCTTTGGTGAGCGGTTCGCCGCATTCGACCGCGCCGTGCGCGTATTCTTCGAATTCTGAAAACTGCGTCTGACGGAACAGCGTAGTCCTTATCATTTCCATAAGATAGGACAAAAGATACTTTTTCAGCGCGGCGTCATCCGCAGATTTAAGCAGATATTTGAGCAAAAGCACTTCGTTGACGGTGCTTGCGACTTCCGCGACGAAAATTTTGTAATCCGCTTTTGCGTACGGGCGGCTTTTGTTTGAAAAATACGAGTGTATGCTGTGCCCCATTTCGTGCGCTATCGTAAACACGTCGTGAGTGGTTTTCTGGTAGTTTAAAAGCACGTAAGGGTGCGTATCGTAAACAGCCACGCTGTACGCGCCGCTCTTTTTTCCGTCCCGTTCGTACACGTCCAACCAGCGTTCCTTTTTCGCCTTTTTTAAAAGAGCGGTATACTCTTCGCCGAGCACGGAAAGACCTTTTATAACGAGTTCGTACGCCTCGTCGTAACCGAGTTTCAGATCTTTGTCGGGAACGACGGGCAGGTACATATCGTACATACGCATCTCGTCGAGTCCGAGCGCTTTTTTCTTTTCCGCGATATACTCGTGCAGAACGGGCAGCGCGCCGTTCACCGATTTTATAAGGTTTTCGTAAACGCAGACGGGCACGTCTTCGCCGCTAAGCGCGGAATCGAGACAAGAGTCGTATTTTCTCGCTTTCGCATAGAACACGTCCTTTTTCACGTTGCCGTAATAGGTTGCGGATATTACGTTTATAAGCGATACATACGCGGCGTAATACTTTTTGAACGCCTTTTCCCTTAAAGTCCTGTCTTTGCTCTGCATAAACACGGAATAAGTGCCGTGAGTCAGTTTATATCTCTTTCCGCCGTGCGTAAAGCCGCCGAGCGGCAGATCGGCGTTGTCCGTCTTGGTGAATATTTCTTTAAATGACGACATCGCTTCCGAACTCTCGGTAAGAAGTTTTTCTTCGCTCTCCGTGAGAACGTGCTTTTTTTCTTTTAACAGGCATTTAAGAGAATAGTCGTAATCGGACAGCGCGGGGTTTTCTATAAACGCCGTTATTACGCTTTCGGGTAGACCTATCATCTCGGGCGTAACGAAAGCGGTTTCCGCGCCGAACGCGACTGACAGCGACGTAACGCGCGACAAAAGCGCGTCGTATTCGGAATTTTTGGTGTTACCGTCGTGTTTCATCATTGCGTATACGGCGAGTTTATCTAAAATTCTGCCCGTTTCTTCTTGTTTTTTCATACAGGCGAGAAAGACGTCCGCGTCGCCGAGTTTTCCCTTAAACTCCGAAAAATCGAGTCCGTTTTTCGCTTTTATAAAGTCCGCTTCCCACGCGGCGGAGTTTTCGTAGATATCTTCTACCGCCCAGACGTATTCTTTTTTCATTGCAGTCTTTCTCTCCTTGTCAGTTTTTGTTGCTGTGAATAGGCGCGGGCATTCTGCCGCCGCGCGACACTAATTTTTCGCACGAATAAGGACTTACGGGCATTATCGGAGCAGAACCCAGCAGTCCGCCGAATTCCACGCTGTCGCCTTCTTTTTTGCCCGGAACGGGTATAACCCTTACCGCGGTGGTTTTGTTGTTTATCATACCTATCGCCGCTTCGTCCGCTATCATACCCGAAATCGTGCTTGCGGGCGTATCTCCGGGAATCGCCACCATATCTATGCCCACGCTGCAGACGGCGGTCATCGCTTCTAATTTAGCAAGGGTTATCGCACCCGACCTGGCAGCGTTTATCATACCTATATCTTCGCTGACGGGTATGAACGCACCCGAAAGTCCGCCGACGGACGAACTCGCCATAACGCCGCCCTTTTTCACCGCGTCGTTAAGCATTGCGAGCGCGGCGGTCGTACCGTGCGCCCCGACGGATTCGAGACCTATTTCTTCTAAAATGTGCGCGACGGAATCGCCTATAACGGGAGTGGGAGCGAGCGATAAATCCACTATGCCGAATTCCGCGCCCAGGCGTTTTGCCGCTTCCTTTGCGATAAGACTGCCCGCGCGGGTTATCTTGAACGCCGTTCTCTTTATCGTTTCCGCCACTTCGTCAATCGACGCGTCTTTAAGATTTTTCAGCGCGTGATGAACGACGCCGGGACCCGACACGCCTACGTTTATTACCGTCTCGCCTTCGCCTGTTCCGTGGAACGCGCCCGCCATAAACGGGTTGTCTTCCACCGCGTTGCAGAAAGCCACGAATTTGGCGCAGGCTATGCCGTCCGCGTCTCTCGTAAGTTCCGCCGCCCGCTTTATCGTTTCGCCGAGAAGTTTCACCGCGTCCATATTTATGCCCGATTTCGACGAGCCAACGTTGACCGAAGAACAGACTTTTTTCGTCTCCGCGAGCGCCTCGGGTATGCTCTCTATGAACGAACGCTCGAAAGAAGTCATACTCTTGTTCACGAGCGCGGAGTACCCGCCCAAAAAGTCTATGCCGCACGTTTCGGCGGCTTTGTCGAACGCTTTCGCGAGCGCGGTTTCACGCCCGGGAAAGTTTGCCGCGAGAATACTCGCCGGGGTAACCGATACCCTTTTGTTGATTACGGGAATACCGTATTCTTCGCCGAGTTCACGGGCGACCTTTACGATATTTTCGGCTTTTTTGCATATTCTGTCGTAACAGAGCCGCGCGGTTTCTTCCGCGCTTTCGCGTATGCAGGACAAAAGGGAAATGCCCATCGTTATCGTGCGTACGTCGAAATGCTCTTTCTCGACCATATCTATCGTTTCTATTATCTGGTTTCTGTTAATAAGCGACATAATTCACCCTATAAACCGTCAAACGTTATGCATTGCGTTGAATATATCTTCGTGCTGAACGTGTATGGAAACGCCCGCTTCCGCACCCGTGTGGCGCATCGTTTCGTTGAGTTCCGCAAGGGAAAGTCTGCTCTTTTCAAGGTCGCAAAGCATAATCATCGTAAAATTGCCCGACACTATCGTCTGGCTTATGTCTTCGATATTCACGTCGTTTGCCGCAAGCACGGAAGAAACTTTCGCTATTATGCCCGATTTGTCTTTTCCTATTACCGTTACAATCGCTCTCATTTTTTTACTCCGCTATGATAAAATTTCGTAACTGATAAGCACGTTACCCTGCGTTATATACCTTACGTTCGCCTTTTCGGGAATTTCGGGGAAAGGCTTTTCGTAAAACACAAGCACTTTGCGTTCGAAAAAGTCCTTTTTGTATTTGTTCCACTCGATAAACACGAGCGACTTGAAGTCCACCCCGTCTTTATCCTGTATATCTTCATCGTATTCGAGAAAGTTGCCCGTAGACGTCTCTTTAAGCCCCGTCTGCATATTGTAGCATTGTTTATAATAACGCCTTACACGCTTATACACTATGCCGAGAAAAATGACCGAAAACACTACGAACACGGCGGTCAGCAAATAGTGTATCCACTTTATCGTCGTTATGCGCGGCGATTTATAAGGCAGTCCGAAATATATTATATACATAGCGGCCGATATACAGACGTAAGCCGCAAGCACGATTAGATACGCCGTAAGGTTTCTTTTTTTCTGTTTTTTCGCTTTTTCGAGTTCTTCCGCGGTAAAATAATCAATCATTTTTCTACTCCGCTCCCGTCAGTTTGTTTTTGATTTTCGTCGCCGCGCCGTTCACGAAAGTTAAAAAGCCTTTCGTTTTAACCGCCCACGGCTGAACTACGCCCGTTACCTGCTCCGTTTTACACGTTCCGAATTCCGAACGGCTGTCTTTGCTCACCGTTCTGTTGTCGCCGAGAAAGAAAATTTCGCCCTGCGGAACGGTGAACGGGTAGGATATTCTGTCGCCGCCGACGGTTATTCCGCTTTTTGCGAGATACGGCTCGTCGAGTTTGATAAAATTCGTCTCGCCCGCTTTTTTAAGATACACGTCGCCGCCGTTTATATCAACTACGTCGCCGCCCTTCGCTATAACGCGTTTTATTATCCATTCGTAACTTAAACCGCCCGTCTTGTCGTAAACGGACTTTTCGCCGTCAATAACGATAATGCTGCCGTAATCGGGGGCGGCGCGCACGTTCATTACGAGCACGTCTCCGTCTGTTAGCGTCGGAAACATAGAAGAACCGCTCACTATAACGCACGAAAAAAAACAGGTAGTTAAAACGACGTACGCCGCTAAAATCACGCTCTCGATTATGAGCGCGACGGTAAAAAGCGCGTCCGTCCCTTTACGTCCGTTAAATAGCATATCTTCCGTAAAAACGGTTTTTCCATCAATTTCCGCCATCAGACTCTCCGTCCGCATAAGAAGCCGTCATTTTCGCGACTTCGTCTACCGATAAAAAAATCAATCTGCCGCAACCCGCGCATTTAAGTTTCACGTCCGCGCCCGTGCGCATCACTTTCCACTCGTTCGCGCCGCAGGCGTGCGGCTTTTTCGCCTTGATTGTTCCGCCAACGCGATATATCATATCTCACCTTTTACAGTTTTCCGTTTCCGTCCTTTCCGTCGCGCCGCCGTAAGGCTTATGCGGCGTTAAAACTACACCCACAGCACGTTATTGATAACGCACTCTCCGTCGAAGTCGAATTCTATCGCCTCTATTTTTTCGTAACTTTTAAGAATCATACCTTCGGGGGTTTTGAATTTGTTCTGTTCTATCTTGACGTTCTGCCAGACGTCTCCGCCCACCATTTTCACGGCGGCGCAGTATTCCGTTCTTTTGCCGAAATAATCGGCGATAAGTTTCACCGTAAGATAACCTTCGCGCTTTCCGTAAGCGTCAAGCATTAAAAACATTCCGTCGTCGGGGCGGTATTTTTCGGCGTTGACCTTAAAAGTTAAAATACCGTCGGGGCAACTCACGCCGTACATATCCATAGGCCCTTTTTTCACCTTTACGCCGCGCCCCTCTTCGCAATCCACGCCGTAAGGCGGCGTTAAGTTTTCCGCCGCGGGATAAAACTCGCTCTCGCAGTCCGCTATTCTCGAAGAATACAGTATTCTGTACTTTTTATAGTCCCCCGTTTCCTTTTCGGCGAACTTTCTGTATACAACGGGCGACGCCGCTATAAACCCGTCCGCATACGCCGCGCGAACGAAGAAAGACGTCATTTCGGAACCCGCATAAGGACGGTAGTTATATATGAGTTTTCCGTTTTCTTCCGCAACGGGCTCTCCCACTTTAAGCCAGGAACGGTACTGCGGTTTTAAAGTCCCTTCCGCGGCATAAAGCATTACCTTTTTAAGCCCCGCGCGGTCGGGGGTAACTTCTATTTTTATATTCCCGTCGTCTAATTCCGTTTTAACGACGGGCGCGTCGTGGAATTTGGCTGCCCCGCCGTATAAAAACCTGTTCATAAATACGAGCGCGGATTTGAAACACTCGTTGACGGCGCAGTTGCGCGCGCCGACCGAATAATCGACGGCGGAATAATACTTTCCGTCTATTCTCGTAATCGTATCGTACGCTCTGTCCGCGTCAAACTTCGCGCTGTTTGTCGGCGCGATTATATATAAGGGACAGGAGACGTGGCTTGCGTAAGCCTGCGGGTCTACCGCCGCGAGATACCTGAATTTATCGTCGTCGAACTGCGGTTCGGCGGAATCGGTGAATTTGTAAATTCCGTTATAGCCGCGCCAGCCCGCGTTCCCCACGAACACCGCGCACGCCACGTCTTTTTCGGTCGCGACGGCGTACCACAGCGGAGTCGCCGCGCCGCTTATGCCGAACGCCCCTACGGACGAGACGAAACGCTGACCTTTCAGAAACCTTAACGCGTACTTTACGGCGCAACCCCACTCGTACCAGAAAGTATTGTTAATCTCTTCGTTTATCACGGTATCCCTGTACTTTTCTTTGTCGAAGTTGGCAAAGGAGAGCGACGGCGGATACACCGTATGATGTTTTCTGTCTTTATACTCGCCCGCAACGTCTATCGTGAACGCCGCATAGCCCTTTTCAGCAAGTTTTACGGCGAACTCTTCGTCCGCGCCGTTGCGGAAATCCTGCACGCACAAAATCGCGGGAGAAGACAATACGTTCACGTTTCTCACAAGCACCCCGTAAATCTTTACCGTGCCGTCCTTGACCGTTCTGCCGTTTAAGTAAATGCGGGTAAGCGCAAGGTCGCCGCGCTTTTCTTCTTCTACCGTTTCAAATGTAAGTTGTTCGTCTATGCGGAAATCTTTCCAGACTGCCGAAGGGGTTAAAATGTTACCTGCCATAATTTTTCACGTTCCGCCGCGTTTTATCCGTTTTCCGAAAAAAAGCGCGGATAAATATTTTTTAGTTGATTTTTGTTGCGCCGTGTTATATAATAAGAGCGATGCGGCGCACGACCGCGGATAGTTTTCAGCCGCACGTATTGCGCTTACGCACCGTCTGCGGAGAGTATACTGCCGCATTTTCACTCTTATATAGTATACAGTATTTTGCCGCGAATCGCAAGTGTTTTTCGGCTTCGGGGCAAATTATAGTACGAACCGAGAGCCTTTTCTTTACGGGAGAGTTTTATGACCTGCACTTTTGCAAAAGAATATTCCGCCGCCGCTTTCACGGGCGTGGAAAACGAATTCATCACCGCTTATCTGCCTTACGCGCAGGGCGACACGGTTAAAGTCTATCTTTACGGTCTTTATCTGTGTTCTCACCCCGAAGCGGACAAGGATTTGCGCGAAATCGCCGCAGCGCTTTCTCTCTCCGAAGAAACGGTGCTTAACTCGTTTAAATTCTGGGAAGAATTCGGCATTTTATCCGTTCTTTCCGAAAATCCGCTCGCCGTTTCCTATCTTCCCGTCAAAAACGCGTATCAGTCCAAACCCAGAAAATATAAGTCGGAAAAATACACCGATTTTACCAAAGCCGTGCAGACGGTTATTACCGAACGCATGATTTCCACGGGAGAATATACCGAATATTTCAATCTTATGGAAACTTTCGCAATCAAACCCGACGCTATGCTTATGATTGTCAAGTATTGCGTGGACGTTAAGGGCGCGGACATAGGCTACCGCTATATCTCGGCGGTAGCGAAAGATTTCGGAAACCGCGGAATAATCACCGTGGAGAAAATCGAAAAAGAACTCGCTTCTTATACCCTGCATACCGCCGTACTCGAAAAAATTCACAAGGCTCTCTCCTCCCGCAAAAAACCGGACGTGGAAGACCAGAATTACTACAAAAAATGGACGGAAGAACTTTCGTTTGAACCGGACAGCATAGTATTCGCCGCGAAAACGCTTAAAAAAGGCTCTATGGCTAAACTCGACGCGTTCCTGATGGAACTCTATTCGGGCAAGCGTTTTTCAAAAGAAGAAATCGCGGGATATGCCGAAAAGAAACAGGCCGTGTACGCGTTAACGCTTAAAATCAACCGCGCTCTGTCCGTTTACGTAGAAGTGCCCGAGACGGAAATAGACACGTACGTTTCTAAGTGGCTGTCTTACGGATTTGAAGAACCCGCGCTTCTTCTCGTTGCGAACGTATGCTTTAAAACGGGCAAAAACACGCTTATGGATATGGACGAACTCGTCCGTTATTTAAGGGAACGCGGATTTATAGACGTTTCTTCGGTAAGCGATTATTTCGAACAGCAAAAAGCCACGGACGCGTTCATAGCGAAACTGCTTTTAACCTGCGGCATAAACCGCCGCCCCACCCCGTGGGACAGAGACAATCTCTCGATGTGGAAAAGTTGGAATTTTTCCGACGAGATGATTTTAGAAGCGGCAAAAGCGGCTTCGGGCAAAAACTCGCCCGTCGCGTATATGAACGGCGTTTTGTCAAGGTGGAAAAACGCGGGCGTGTACTCGCCGTCGGATATAGACGGTTCGGGCGCGGCGGCGACTTCCGCTTATAAAGAAACCCCGCAGGAAGCGTATAACAGAGAATACGCGAGAAGAAGAAGTTTAGCGGCGTCAAAAGCGCAGAAAAATCTTGAAACGGCAATGCGTACGGAAGGCTTTGCCGCCGTTTACGACAGACTCTCGGGAATAGAACGCGACCTTGCGTTCGCGGAACTTTCGGGCAATAAAGACGCACTCGACGCGCTCGAAAACGAGAAAGCGCAACTCACGGAGAAAGCGGCGGACCTGCTTAAACCCGCGGGACTCACCCTTTTGGATTTTATCACCCAGGTACGCCTGTGAAAAATGCAAGGATACGGGCTACGTCGGCTCTCACCGTTGCGACTGTCTGGATAAATTCAAGTCGTAACGGGCGTTATTTGCGCCGCCCCGCAAAACCAGCGATTACGTAACCGAAAGACACTCGCGCAACGCGAAAAAATGGTAAAAAACATACGACAAAAGCCGCTTAAAAGAATTTTAAGCGGCTTTATATTCCTTCCGAAAATAAACCTTAGTTTTCTTTCTTTTCTTTCTTGGCGGTATCGATTACCTGTTTGCCGTCGTAATAACCGCACTTTTTGCAGACCTGATGCGACGCTTTGAGTTCGTGGCACTGGGGGCATTCCGAAAGATTAGGTGTCGAAAGTTTCCAGTTAGCGAATCTGGTATTCGTTCTCTGCTTTGAAGTTTTGCTTTTCTGTACAGCCATTTTTGTTTACCTTCCTTATTTTTCGCATTTGCACGGCTCAACGTTAAGGTTTGCGCCGCAACCCGCGCAAATTCCTTTACAATCGTCCTTG
>CAMEHL010000025.1 GCA_945917475.1 uncultured Clostridia bacterium
AATAACATAGTTATAAGCGCACGTCCCACGCAGACCGTCGCGTAGTCAAAGAGCGCAAACATATTCCCCACCGCGTCCATAATCGCGCCGGACCGTACGGGCGTTAAGGTCTGCGCCGCCATACTCGCGGTGTAATAGTACCCCGTATATCTGCCCGTATCGGAACCTTTCGCGAGTTCCACCACCATAGGGAAAGAATTGACGTTGATAGTCGCCCAGCCTATCCCCGCGAGCGCGAACAGCGCGTACATAACGACGGGAGACGAGCCTTCTCTTATAAACGCGGCGCAAAGGAAGGCGGCAAAGAGCATTAAAACGCCTGCAATAACCGTTTTTTTGCGGCCGATTTTACTTGCGACTATTCCGACGGGAATATACGACACGATAGCCGCGCCCTGCGCGAGCATCATGGTAAAGTTGTAATCCTGTTTAAGCACGCCGCTCGCGTAAAGGGAGTATTTGCTCGTAACGGCGTTATAACCCATATACCAGAGAATAACCGAAGAAAGGATAAATACGAGCGAAGTCAGTTGTCCTTTTGAGAGTTTGCCGCCCTTTTCTTCACGTTCTTCTTTATCTTTAAAATACCGTTCGGAATCGGCAATCATTTGGTTCGCCCATTTAGTTTCCTTTACCGTCAACGCAAAAACCGCGAGCGCAATAAGCATAAGCGCGCCTACCGCGAGAACGTAAAAGAAAAAGTCCGTTTTGCCCGGCTCGCTCGTTTTGAAAATCATACCAAACGCAAGCACGATAATGCCTCCGGCAGTACCCATAAGGTTAATGACGGCGTTGCCCTTACTGCGGAAAGGTTTGCAGGTAACGTCCGGCATAAGCGCGACGGCGGGCGTGCGGAAAGATGCCATAGCGAACAGCACGACGAGAAGAACTACGATAAACAGAACGAGATTTCCTATAAGCGGAATAAACAAAAACGCGGCGACGGCGACTATGGTACCCGCAACGACGTACGGTTTGCGCCTGCCGAATTTAGTAACCGTTTTATCGGACAGCACGCCGAAAAGGGGCAGCAAGAAGAGCGCGAGAACGTTGTCGAGCGCCATAATAATGCCCGACTCCGTCTGGTTAAGCCCGAATTTGTTTACGAGCAAGAGCGGCACGATATTGTCGTAAGCCTGCCAGAACGCGCAGATAAGAAAAAACGCGAACCCCGTAAGAATAACTTTTTTATAAGAAAGTTTCATAAAACGCCCTACCCGTCTACGAGTTTTCTTGTTCTAAGTCGGAATATTTAATAAGTTCCACGCCCGATTTAGAAAACAGTTCGAGAGCGAACTCGTCGGGATAACCGTTTTTATAAATAACGCGTTTAATGCCCGAATTGAGTATCATACGCGTGCATATAACGCACGGCTGATGAGTAACGTACATCACCGAGCCTTCTAAACTCACGCCGAGTTTCGCCGCCTGAATAATGGCGTTCTGCTCCGCATGAACGGCGTAACACACTTCTTGCATAGTGCCGCTGGCGATATTTCTCTCGCGCCTTAAACATACGCCGCGTTCGGCGCAACTCGTGATACCCGACGGAGCGCCGTTGTAACCCGTAGTCAGAATTCTCTTGTCTTTAACGACAACCGCGCCGACGTGTCTGTTTGACTGAAAACAACTCGACCATTCCGCAACCGTTTCGGCAAGAGCCATAAACCGTTTGTCCCACTTATCCATAGTAATCTCCTTTCATTAAACTTACCGCCGCCGAAAGCGCGGAAAAACGCATAAATCCGCATATAGGCGGCAACGTATAAACGTATTACTTCATAATCACGCGAAAGCGTACGCAATCGCCTCGCCCGAACAGCGCTGCCGCGCGGCTATATTTTGGCGTCGTTATTTTTTGCCGCCTTTTTTGACAATCATCTTTTCGAGTTCCTGCATAAAAGACGTGGTGTCCGTAAACGAGCGGTAAACGGACGCAAACCTGATATACGATACTTCGTCTATTTCTTTCAGCCCTTCGCAGACCATCTCGCCTATTTCGCGGCTGGAAATCTCCTGAACGAGCGAATTATTGATTTTCTTCTGAATATCGTCCACGAGTTTATCAATCGCGGCGGACGGCACGGGGCGTTTTTCGCACGCCCTAATGATTCCCATTTTGATTTTGTTCGGGTCGAACACCTGTCTCGCGCCGCCGTTTTTAACGACGAACACAGGCGTGTTTTCCACCGTTTCGTAAGTGGTGAACCGCTTTCCGCAATTAACGCACTCTCTCCTGCGGCGGATAACCGTTCCGTCTTCCGCCGTGCGGGAATCGATAACCTTGCTGTCGGGACAGCCGCAGAACATACATTTCATAGTAATCTCCAAAAAAACAAAATTTACCGCCGTAAAGCGTTTTATCCGCGATAATGTTATAAAAACGCGCGTTTTACGGCATAATACTAACGATTATGCCCGCGATTTTTTATATAATAACGATAGTGTATCTCGCCGCCGTGAATTTTTACGGTATTATGATGCTGCGCTTTCAGAAAAAAGCGCGCGAAGAAGGCGACGAAGAAAATCTCTCCGTAAGCGACGCCAAACTGATTTTTACCGGACTGCTCGGCGGCGCGACGGGAATATTCGTTTTTATGTTCATTTTTAAGTACAGGCTTAAAAGCCTGTTTATGATGGTAACAATGCCCGTTCTAATCGCCGTGAACGTATATCTCATAATAACGCTGTTCAACAGCGGTTTCGGCTTTTACAACGTGGCGGGCGGTATTGCCGCAACGGTTTAAAACACCCCGCTCCCGCACCCGCCGCAAACTAATCGGTCGTGAACGTAGCCGCCGCGAACCAAACCACGCGCTTCCGTCGGGAACGGCACGCGCGCGACCGCGCGTAACACGGCGGTAAATTCAGAGCAGAGAATTTACGACTTCGGGATAAGCCGCAATAAAGTCGGTTGCGGTAACCGTATAGTCGTTTTGTTTTTTCGCGGCGCATTCTCCCGCTCTGCCGAAGAGCCAGCACCCCGCGACGACGCAATCGAGAGTCTGTTCCGAACGCGCGAGAAGCCCCGCTATAATGCCCGAAAGCACGTCTCCGCTGCCCGCTTTAGCCATACCGGGCGTACCCGTGGTGTTGAGATATACTTCTTTTCCGTCGGTAATCACGGTCGTCGCCGATTTAAGCGCGAGAACAACGTCGTACTCTTTCGCGAAATCCACGGCGAGACGGACGGGGTTTATAGCGACTTCTTCTTTATCTGCGCCGATAAGTCTTGCAAACTCGCCTACGTGCGGCGTTAAAACGACTTCGCACGAACGTTCTTTTAAAACGTCTTTGCCGAACTTGGCGAGCGTGTTTAATCCGTCCGCGTCGATAAGCAGTTTCCCTTTGAAATTTTTAAGCAAAAACGAAAGGATTTTATAATTCTCGGGCGTAACGCCCATACCCATACCCGCGGCAAGCGAGTCGAGAGATAAAAGGGGCGCGAGTTTTTCTTCGCTGAACACGAGATTTTCCCCGTCGTCGGGGAGAGCGGTCAGGATACATTCGGGATTACGCCCGCAAAGCGCGCCGAAAAGACATTCGGGAACGGCGGCGTATGCGTAACCGCTGCCCGTTTTAAGCGCGGCGAGCGCGCCGTAAGACAGTACCGCGCTGCCCGAAAAAGCCTTGCTTCCGCCTAAAATCCCCGCTTTGCCGAAACAGCCCTTGTTCACGTTTTTCTTGCGCGGCGCGAAAAATTTAGCCGCGTCTTCTTTCGTGATTCTTTTGGCGTAATCGTCGCCCCATATACTTATTCCGATATCTTTCGCTATAACTTCTCCCGAATAATCGGGGCCGTCGTTCACGAAATGCCCGAATTTGAATTCCTGAACGGCGACGGTGAGATTCGCTTTCACCGCAACGCCCATACACCTGCCCGTATCGCCGTTAAGTCCGCTCGCTATATCGCAGGAAACGACGTACGCGCCGCTCGCGTTGATTTTTTCTATCGCGGTTTTGTACCTGCCTTCCACCGCGCGGTTAAGCCCCGTCCCGAAAATGCAGTCGACTATTATGTCGAATTTTTTATCGAACAACTTGAAAATTCCGTTCGCCACGGTAACGGTCGCGACGGTAAACCCGTGAGTCGCGCCGAGAATTTTCGCTATAACGCGCCCGTCTTCGCCGTTGTTACCCTTGCCGATGCAGACGAGAACTCTGCCGCCTTTAAGCCTGTCTATAATTTCTTCCGCCACCGCCGCGCCCGCGCGTTCGGTAAGCGTTTTTGCGGAAAACCCGAGTTTGTCTATCGTAAACGCGTCCGCGGCGCGCATCTGTTCTACCGATAAAATACGTTCCATAATCAATCGTCCCCGTTTCTGAAAGGTTCGACCGCGCGTTCCGCTTCTTCGTAAGAAAAGCCGCGCGAGACGAGATATCTGTAAGTCTTTAACACGTTTTCTTTGGTAACGTCTTTATTCTTCATTTTCTTCGCGGCGAGCGCGGCGGCGTTTTCCGCCGAATTTTTACCCGCCGTTTCATAAGCCGCTTCGATATCTTCTTTTTTAACGCCTTTTGCCATAAGTTTATACGCTAAAAGGCGTTTACCCTGCGTTTTGCCCGTGCTGTCGATATAGCGGCGAGCGTATTCGCAGTCGTCGATATAGCCGTACTCTTTAAGTTTGTCTATCGCGTGATAACACGCCGACTCCGAATACCCTTTTTTTAAAAGATACTCTTTAACCTGTCTTTTGGTCTTTACCGTTTTCGAGATATACGAAAGCGCTTTTTCCGTCGCTTCGGAATTCTCGGCGGCGGTAAGAATTTCCTTTAATTGCGTTTCGTCCGTTTCCGCACCCGCTTTCAGGCGGAACTTCATAACCGTTTCGAGCGAAACGCCCGCGAAAAATTCTCCGTCGAGATAAATATTGCACCTGTCCTTGCGCTTTTCCTGCGCGGTGATAGCGGTTATTTTCGGCATACGCTCTCCGCGAAATCGTAAAATCCGTGCGATTCCTTTTCAAAAACCTTTTTTCCCTTGAACGCGTCCGCAACGGCGGACTCGAACTTAAGGTCCGCACCGTTATCAGTTTCCGCCGCGATTAAAAGGCTTACTTTGTCGGCAAAATCCGTCTCCGCAACAGCCAAGCCGTCGTTTTCGACGATTTTGAGCATTTTAGCGTACCCGTCGTAATCGCACCGTACGCGGTAAAACCACGCGGAACGCATATTTTTGAGTACGGCAACGGCAATGCACTCGGTTACGCTGTTAAAATACGCTCTCGTAAGACCGCCCGCGCCTAACTTCACGCCGCCGAAAAAGCGGGTAACGACAGCCGCGGTACAAGAAAGATTTTTGCTTTTGAGCGCGTTCAGTATGGGCAGTCCCGCAGTGCCTTGCGGTTCTCCGTCGTCGGAAAACCTGAAAGACCGCCCTTCGCCGTCCGCGATATACGCGTAACAGTGGTGATTGGCGAGCGAATATTTTTTGCGGGTTTTTTCTATAAACTCGCGCGCTTCTTCTTCGCCGTTCACGTTTTTAAGCGTACATATAAACCGCGATTTTTCTATAACGGTAACCTTTTCGGGTTCTCCGCTCACCGTAAAATACGCCGACATTGCTCTGCACCCGAAACTTTATACGAGTTTTATTTTAAGGTGCGTTTTTTTGCCTTTATGCAGGATAAATTCGCCCTTTTCCCGCGCGGCGGAAGGAATTTCCGCGAACGCCCCCGCAATCTTTCCGTCGTCTATCGACACGCCGCCGCCTTCTATAAGGCGTTTCGCCTCGCCCTTGGATTTAGCCTGTCCCGAAAGAAGGATAACGTCCGCGACGAGAAGTACGTTTTTGTCTATTTCAACCGTCTGCATATCGTCCGCATTGCCCGCGCCGAACGCCGCTTTAGCCTGCCGTTCGGCGGCAAGCGCCTTTTCTTCGCCGTGAACGAGTTTGGTTACTTCAAAAGCGAGCCGTTCTTTCGCGGCGTTCATACGCTCGTCCTGATAGCGGGTGAGTTCTTTTATTTCGTCCAGATCCATAAAGGTTAAAAGGCGCATACACTCTTCTACCTTAACGTCTTCTACGTTTCTGAAATACTGATAGAAATCGTAAACGGAACACTTGTTTTCGTCAAGCCAGAGTGCGCCTTTCTGTGTTTTGCCCATTTTTTTACCTTCGCTGTTAAGCAACAGCGTGCAGGTAAGGCAGTAAGCGTTTTTCTTCTCTTTTCTTCTTATAAGGTCAACCCCGGCGAGCATATTCGACCACTGGTCGTCGCCGCCCACTTCGAGTTTGCAGCCGTAACGGCGGTTAAGATACAAAAAGTCGTAACCCTGCATAAGCATATAGTTGAACTCGAAAAAGGTAAGCCCCTTTTCCATTCTCTGTTTGAAGCATTCGGCGGTGAGCATCTTGTTCACCGAGAAATACACGCCTATATCGCGCAGAAAATCGACGTAATTAAGGTCTAAAAGCCAGTCGGCGTTATTAGCGACGATAGCCGCGTTTTCCCCGTCGAAACGGATAAACCGCGACATCTGCTTTTTAAAGCACTCTATGTTGTGGTCAATCGTTTCTCTCGTCATCATCTGACGCATATCGCTCCTGCCGGACGGGTCGCCTATCATACCCGTGCCGCCGCCGAACAGCGCGATGGGCTTATGTCCGTATCTCTGCATCCACGCCATCGCCATTATGGGGATATAATGCCCTATATGCAGACTGTCGGCAGTCGGGTCGAACCCTATATAAAAAGGCACGCTCTCCTTTCCCAGAAGTTCATAGAGTTCGTCTTCGTAAACGGTCTGTTTTATAAATCCTCTTTCTTTAAGTACGTCCAAAACGTTTTTCATATCTCAATCCCGTAATTATAAATAAGTAATATTCGCAAATACGTAATATCCGGTCGTTACGCAGCGGTATTCCGCCGCCGCGAAAATCTGCTGTTTACGCTTTTATTTCTTTTATCTCGAACGAATCGCGTATGAGTTTTTTGCCGTCCGAAAGGCTCTTTATAGTCCCCGCGGCGAGCATCTGCGCGAGGATATTGCCCGTTGCGGTCGCCTCGACGGGTCCCGCAACCACCGTTCTTTCCGTATAGCGCGCGGTGAGTTCGTTCAGCATAACGTTCTGACAGCCTCCGCCCACCACGTTTATGCAGTCGAATTTTTTGCCCGTGAGTTTTTCAATCTCGTCCGCCGCGGCTTTATAACTTTTAGCAAGGCTCGTATACACGCAGTACACTATTTCGCCCACCGTTTCGGGTACTTTCTGCCCCGTTTTGCGGCAATATTCTTTAACCGCGTCTATCATACTGTCGGGAGCGAAGAAAGAAAGGTCGTTCACTTCTACCGTGCTTGAAAAATCTTTGACTTTTCTCGCTTCGTCCACGAAGTCGGTGAAACTGTATTTATCGTTATATTCTTTTTTGATGCATTGTATCATCCACAGCCCCATGATATTCTTTAAGAATCTCACGCTCTTGCCGTAACCGCCTTCGTTGGTGAACCCTGCGGCGCGCGCCGCTTCCGTCGTGTTCTCGTCGGGCGATTCTATACCCATAAGCGACCACGTTCCGCTGGATATGTAAAGGGGCGTGCCGTCGTTGGGAACAGCCATAACCGCGCTCGCCGTATCGTGAGTGGCGGGGAGAACGACTTTCGCGGTGAAGCCGATTTCTTCCGCTATTTCGCGTTTGATGTCGCCCACTATCGTGCCGGGCAGAGACAGCGGCTTAAAGAGACTTCTTTTTAGACCGAGTTTATCGATAAGTTCGTAATCCCAATCGCGCGTTTTAGCGTTTAATAGCCCCGTCGTGGACGCGTTTGTATATTCGTTCTTTTTAACGCCCGTAAGCAGAAAGTTGAGATAATCGGGAGTCATAAGGAAAGTTTCCGCGCCGTCGAGTTTGCCCGTCATCTTATCCGAATATAACTGATACACGGTGTTGAACACCTGTTTGCAAATACCCGTTCTCGCGTACGCGTCCCGTTCCCCCACGATTTTTTCTACTTCGGGGATACTTTTAAGAGTTCTCTCGTCGCGGTAAGAATACACTTCGCCTATGAGTTTGTCGTCCTTATCTAAAAGCGCGTAATCCACGCCCCAGGTGTCTATTCCGACGTATTCGGGGATTTTGCCCGTTTCGCCGCACTTTTTAAGCCCTTCTACTATGCTCTTAAAAAGCGCGCCGTCGTTCCACACGAGTTTGTCTCCGCGTTTTTCCGCGCCATTTTTGAACCTGTATACTTCTTCTAAACGGAGTTTTCCGTTCTCGATACTGCCGAGAATATGTCTTCCGCTCGACGCGCCTATATCTATCGCAAGAAAATACTTATCTGCCATAAAGTTTCTCTCCTTATTTAATAATATTTATTATACAATTAAATCTTAAAACTGTCAACGAAAAAAAGGCGAAACGCCGCCCATCTGCCGTTATTCTGCCACCGAACGGCTTTTTTTGTTTTTTTCGTTGACTTAAAAGGTTAAAATGCTAAAATGATTATGCGACATTATCTGAATATAGGGTTAATCTGCGTTTTTTGCTTAAACGTATTTTTTCCGCGTCTTTGGCGAATACTGTATTTCGGTAAAAATATGTGTATACTTTTTCGTCAAAAACGAGAATATATTAACAATTCCGTCAGATAGTGTCGCAACTATACGGAGCGCATATTCTACAATGCCGTTCCGTAGGGGCGGCATTTTTTTGCGCCTGTATAAGGCTTTTCGCCGACGGGAGTTTGTGTATGGAAAACAACGGAAAAAAGAGCGTAAGCATTATATGCTCCGCACTTTCGTCCGTTATAGCGGTCGCCCGCGTTTTATCTTTTATACTCTTTTTGAAGTTTTGCGTACGTTTATCTTTTCCGTTTGCCCGCGGACAGAACGGAAAAGGTAATGAGTCCTATGTTCGCGCCGACGACGACGCCGATAATGAAACCGTAAATCATAATATCCCCCGCAATACGATTATCGACCGTTCGGGCGGGTTTTATACGCGGCGCGCGGGTATTCTTGTTTTTTACTCTTTTTTCGGATTACAGACTTTTTCGGATTTTACTTTACTCCGGCAACGCGGAAAAGGAACGCAGAGAATTCACGCAGACGGAAATAGTTACGGTAAAGCGGTCACCCGTACGCACTATTTCGACTGACGGATACCCCTTGTAATCGAAGTAGTCGCGTAAAAGTCCGTCCAGATCTTTTAGCAGAAGTTCGGAAAATTCTTCTTTCGTGTTGAGTCTGTCGTGGCGTATCAGTTCTTCCATACGCTGTAATTCGGTGCGCTTTTTCATATACTCTTTTTCAAACTCCTTCTGATACTGCCGAAAAACCCCGAATATTTCGAAGTAACGTCGTAAACTCTGTTGGTTTTTTTGCGCAGGTTTTCGGCGAGAATTTTATACGCTTTATAAGATTCCGCATTTTTCGGAAGCGGATAACCGCTATTTAAAAACACTTCGTCTTCTTCGGGCAGAACGCCGATAAGCGGCGTTTTTAAGAGCGATTCTATATCGCGCGGCGTCATCATTTTTCCGTCGAGCATAAGGTCGCCGCGCGCCCTGTTCACGATAAGTCCCGTAAAATCGGGTTTATAACTTTTAAGCACGGCGAGAGCCTTGTCCGCGTCTCTTAAACTCGGTATCGACGGAGTCGCCACGACAATCGCTTCGTCCGCGCACGAGACGGCGCGGTGAAAGCCCGCGTCTATGCCCGCCGGACAGTCGATTAAGATATAATCGAACACTTCGGCGATATTCTCTATTATGAGTTTTATCTGCTGCCCCGATACGGGCGACGACGGAAGAAGTCCCGCGGACGGCAGAACGAACAGGTTTTTTCTGTCGCTCGCGGAAACGAGCGCCTGTTTCACTCTGCACCGACCTTCGAGAATATCCTTTATATCGTAAACCACCCTGTTTTCCACGCCCATAACCACGTCTAAATTATTAAGTCCGAAATCCACGTCGATAAGCGCGACGCGTTCGCCGAGACGCGCGAGAGCCTGACCGAGATTTGCGGTAACGGTGGTTTTCCCCACTCCGCCCTTGCCGGAAGTAACGACTATTTTCCTTGCCACTTTTATTTCCCTCGACGACATTATAAAAAAAATAAATCCGCGGAATTTGGCGTTTTATGCTAAACCCTGCGGATTTTAGTCGTATGTTATACCGTTTTTCTTATAACCGCCCGTCGGTCATCTGTCCGACACGGTGATTTTTTTAAGGAGCGCGGGATTAGCCAGCGCGATTCCGCCGCCTATTGCCGCCGCGTAAAGCCCTTCTTCGGCGACGTTGACTTTTATGCCGAACAGCCTTTCGTAATAGCGTTTAAGTCCGTATATGCCCGACGGCGCGCCCGAAACGTAAACGCCCGCCTTTCTAATTTCCGCCGACACTTCGGGCGGTAATTTTTTCAGGACGGAAGTAGCGATTTCCGCTATTTTGTCGTAATATTTCTTCACGGGATAGAACATATCCGCCGCTTTGACCGAAAACGCGCGCGGCGTTCCGTCTTTTAAGTCCCTGCCGTTCACTACGGTTGAGACAGAGTCGCCTTCTTCTAAACTTCCCGCTTCTTTTTTTATGCGTTCCGCCGTCTGCAAGCCTATCTGCATACCGTAACTTTCTTCTATGTAATCTATTATGTCCGTGCTGATTTTGTTGCCGCCCATATTCACCGAAACCCCCGCGATAACGCCGTCAAGCGACAGCGCGGCTATGCTCGTCGCCCCGCCGCCCATATCTATGACGAAACACGGGTCCGAATCGTTCACGGGGATTCTCTGTCCGATAGCGGACAAAAGCGGACTTTCCGCAAAATAAGTTCTGGATATGCCCGAGTTTTTAGCGACCTTGTTAAGTTTTTTAATCATATCGGCGGTAATGCCGCACGGCACGGCGTACAGAGCGGTAACTCCCGAATACTTATTCACTCCCAACTTGCCCATAAACTCCGAAAGCACGGCGGAAGCGACCTTTTCGTTGACTACTTCGCTTTCGAAAACGGGAAACACCATTTTAGTGCCGCCGCCCGTCTTGCCCAGAAGTTTATACGCCGATAAGCCCGTCGCTTTCACTTCGCCCTTGCCCGAATCTCCGACGGCGGCGACGGTGGGTTCGCTTAAAACAAGCCCGTCGCCCGTTTTATAAATGCTCGTATACACGCTGTCGAAATCTATGCAATATTTTTCAGCCGACATAACCGTCTCCCGATAAAATAGTTATTTTTGCGTTGCGCCCGCGCTCGCGGCGACTTTTAAAAGTAACGCCGTGAAATATCACGGCGGAACCTGAACTTACAGTATTTCGAGATTTTTTCTGAATACCTTTCTGAAATCCGGACCGACTTCAAGCGCGGAGTTGATTTCGAGCGAAGCGTCGCTTTCCGTTTCCGTTTTCATTATCACGGAATCTCCTAAAATATCGCAGTTGATGCCCGTGATGATAGAAGAAAGGCTCCTGTCGAGACTGCACGCGATTCTGAGAATCACGCCCATTTTTCTGACCGCGTCCACGTCTTCGTCGGTAACCAGATCACGGTAACGCGCCCAGTCGAGCGGATTTATATCGTCTATACCCGTACTCGAACACACGAAAGACGCCATAACCAGATCGCGGTGGCTTATGCCGTAAATGTTAGAGTTAAGCACGATATACGCGCTGTGTTTTTCAAAGTTGTAAAACCCGACTTTTTTGCCCGATTCGTAAAGATACGCAGCGACTTTGAGAATTTTTAAGTACTGTCTCGGGAACTTGTGCAGAACGCGGAGTTGTTTGAACAACTGAATAGACAAAGACACGGTATGTTCAACGTGTTTGCGGTTGCAACCGAAAAAGTCAATCAGCGTGTTAAGGCTGTAAGTAAGCACGTCCGAAACAGGTTTGTCGAGCGTGGACGGAACGGCGTAATTGAACATAATACCCGTACGCAGACCGCTACCGCTTATTACCATATCGCTAAGGTTCACGTACTTTTTGAAAGCGGAAATCGCCGCGAACGCCGCGGGCAGAATATCCGCTCTGCCGCTGGATAAGCCTTTGATTTTTTTCTTTCTGTCAAGGTCGAGACTTTTAAGCAGGTCGTAAACGTGGTTGAAATCGCTCTCTTTGACAACGTAATTATGTATGGTTTTAAGCGGATACTTTTTCATAATCTTGGTCATGCGGCAAAGATTACGGAACGAACCGCCTACGCCGATAAGTTGCGCTTCGGGGTCGACGTTTTTAAGCCACTCTATGCGGCTCAACTGTTCGGTGAAAAATTCTTCCACTTTAGCCGCCTGCTGTTCGGGAGTAAGGTTGTCCTCCGCAAACAGTTCGGTAAGAGTAATCGCGCCGAAAGGCAACGTCTCGTAATTTAAAAGGTTGCGGCGGTTATAATAAATGATTTTGGTGCTGCCGCCGCCTATTTCGAGAATGAGTCCTTTCGGAATATCCATCGTGTTTATTACGCCGCGGTAGACGTAAATCGCTTCTTCTTCCGCCGAGAGAACGCGCAGTTTAATGCCGCAGGTCGCGGAAACTTCGTCGAGAAAACTTCTCTGGTTTTTGGCGCGTCTTACCGCCGCGGTGGCGACGGCGATAATTCTCTCGATACCGTTCACGTCGCACAGTTTTCTGAACATTTTAAGCGTTCTTATCGTTTCCTGAATTCTCGCGGGTTTTAAAAACCCGTCTCTTTCCATGCCTTCCCCGAGTCTCGGCGCTTCTTTCAACTGGTCGACTATCTGAAAGTGTCCGTTTTCCATCACGTCCACGAGCAGAAGTCTCGCGGTATTAGAGCCGAGGTCAATAATCGCTATTCTTTCCAATGTCTATCACCCATACGGAATTTTTTCCGTTAATATTATCGTTGATATAATTATACCATAAGAAAATAACTTTGTATAGATATTTTTTAATTTTTGTGCATTTTTTTCGTAAAATATTTTTTTAGTTTATTTTTTTAAAGTTTTTTGCCGTAATTTTTTATTTTTTTTAATTTTTCGACGATTTTTTATCAGCCACAACCGAACCCGACAAGCTAAAACGCTTATACAAATTGCACAAAACTATTTTTTGTTTTTTCCGTTTTTCAGGCCGTATATAATCTGAAACACCGAAAGCAGAAACAAAAACCCGCCGAAACATTTTTTTAAAACGTCTCCGCTCGTCGCCCGCGCGATATACACGCCGAGAACGCACGCGACGAGTCCGGGCAGAATTATGAGAAGAACGTTTCCGAACTTAATTAGTCCGTTTTTCGCGTGAATTATAACCGCCACGACCGCCATAGGAATAAACGCGATAAGGTTGACCGCCTGCGCCGTGTGCTGCCCCACTCCGTAAAACAGCGTCAGAAGCGGAATAAGCACCGTTCCGCCGCCCATACCCATACCGCCTAAAATACCGCCGAGTATTCCCGCGACCGCGTACCATACGTATTGCATATATCTCCCCCTTTTTCCGTAACGACCCCGCCGTGTGCGCATTAAGCGCGCTGGCGGAGCGCGTATTCGCTCTGTTTTCCGCTCTTACGTCCGCGCCCGTCGGCTGCGCCGCACTTACGGTTTCGGCGTTTTTGCGGGTTATAATCAAAAGAACAGCATCTTCACTCCCGCGGCAGCCATAACCGCGGAAAAAAGGATAACCACCCATTTTGAAGACATTTTTTTAAGAAGCAACGCCCCCGCTATGCCGCCCGCTATAACTCCGACTGTTACGGGCAGTCCCACCTGCCAGCGGAAATGCCCGAACGCCGCATAAAAAAGTCCGCTTAAAAGCGAAAGCGGCAAAATGACGAAAATGGCTGTGGCGTGCGCGTTTTTAGACGGCATTTTAAGCAAAAACGCGAGCATAGGCACGACAATCATGCCGCCGCCACCGCCGAAAAGCCCGTTCGCAAGACCCGAAAGCACGCCCGTAAGCACCGCGAACAGTTTTTCTTTTCCGCCGCCGTTGTCCCGCGGCGGCGGACTTTTAATCGTTTTTTTGTTTTTGCCGACCGCTTTTTTAACGTTACCTTTTCCTTTCATACGAATATATTTTAAGCAATTCTCGGGATTTTAAAGAAAAATTTTTACATTTACCGATAAACTTAACGATTAAAGTTGATTTTTGCGGCGAAATGCTATATAATGGTTTCAAAACTCGTATTATAGTTTAAATATTATATACGTGGAAAGAAAACGCAACTTATATAAAGGTGAAATGTA
>CAMEHL010000026.1 GCA_945917475.1 uncultured Clostridia bacterium
CGATCTACAGTCGGAAGCGACTTCCGCAGTTTTTTCGTCGGCGACTTTAAATTCGAGCCCCAACTCCCCGTCCTTTTCGTAGAGAGTTCCCGAACCCCTTATAAGTCCCGCTAAAAACGCGCGGCGCACGCTTTTGTCTTTGACGGGTTTAGATATTATTTCCGCCTTGACGGTGTTGCCGAAGTTCATCTTCCCGCCCGTCCTTTGAACTCCGCGAAACGGAATTCGGGCAGTCTCCCGTCTATATTCGCTATTCTCTCCGTCGGAAAGCCTGTCCTTTCGAGCGTTTTTTCCACGAGCGATATTTCGCCCACGCGGGACGGCGAGTGCGCGTCTGAATTTATCACGAATTTTACGTCCGTTTTAAGCACTTCGTACAGTTCGTCGTCGGATAAATGCACTTTTTTGGAATTTAATTCTATATACGTTCCGTAATCGGCTGCGGCTTTCGCCACTTCGGCGGCGTCCGCAAAACAACAGAAGTTAAGGTGCGTTATCACGTCTACGGGGTTATTCTTTATTACGTTTATATACGTTTGCGTATTGCGGCGTATTAAACTTTTCGGCACGTCTCTTTTCTTTACCGCAGAATTGAAAAGATTGGGCAAAAACAGCGAGAAAGCCGTGCCGAATTTATACTTTACAAACTTATGCACGCCCGCCAGAAATATATCGAAGTCGTCGTACAGTTCGGGCTTTAAGTCGGTCGTTCCGTCCGTGCCGATTATATTTGATTCTATGCCGAGCAATACGTTTACGCCCGTCTCTTTTTTCGCGTTCTCAATCCGCTTTTTGAGTTCGGGAAGTTTTCTCTTTCTCAATCCGAACGCAGGGTGAGCGAAACCGTGGTCGGCTATCCCCAACTCTTTAAGCCCCTTTTCGGCGGCGGCGCGCGCGTTGTCTATAACGTCGCCCTTGCCGTGAGAGAAAACTGTATGCGTATGATAATCGGCGTTTAAATTCATTAAAACTCCCCGACGTATTCGACTTCTTCCGTTAAGTCCTTGCCGAACTTGTCTTTAACCGTTTTTTTGATATGTAAAATAAGATTGTACACGTCCGCGGCGGTTGCCGAAGCCGACGTTACGATAAAATTCGCGTGCTTTTCCGAGACGGTTGCCCCGCCGCGCGAACACCCTTTAAGCCCCGCGTCTTCTATAAGTTTGCCCGCGGGAATATCGGGCGGGTTTTTGAACACGCAACCGCAACTTTTGCCCTGCGGCTGGCTTTGTCTGCGTTTTTCACGGTACAGCGCGGTGAGCCCGTCGATTTCCGCGCGGTCGCCTTTTTTCAAGTCGAACACCGCGGAGACTATTATTTCTTTTCCGTTTTTGAAAACGCTTTTTCTGTAACCGAACCCGCACTCCCGTTTATATCTGTTTTTAAGTTTGCCGCGGCAGAGAGTCTGCACGTCGAGAACGCAATCGGAAACGCTCGCCCCGAACGCGCCCGCGTTCTGAAATACCGCGCCGCCCACCGTCGCGGGGATTCCCGACAGTTTTTCAAAACCCTTTAAGCCGTTATCGCGCGCGAAATCCGCAACTTTTTTTAGCGGCGCGCCACACATAGCGAAAACCCCGTCTCTTTTAAAAAACACGTCGGCAAGTTTAACCGTGGTAATTATAATCCCCTTAAACCCGTCGTCGGACACCAGAAGATTAGTGCCGCCGCCTATGATTTTTACGGGAACGCGGTGTCTTTTGGCGCAATCTACCGCGTTTTTAAGCGCGTAAAGACTTTTCGGCGCGGCAAAATATTTCGCGTTGCCGCCCACCCCTAGAGACAAATACTTTTTTACAGGTTGATTAAAAACGCAATCAACGTCGTAAATCAGCGCAAGTTCGTTTTCGAAGCCCATATATCTCCTTTTACTATTCTACTATAATTTTTCTTTTTTTTCAAGGCTATAAAAGTACTTTTTTAATTTTTAAAAGCGACTCTCCGTCTCCGCGCGCCGCCGCGCGGGAAAGTTCTCTAAGTTGAGCGATTTCCGCCGCTCCCGTAAACGGAGAGACCGTCTTTTCGGGTTCGACCGCCGCCATCGCGCAAAAGTCCGCGTCGTCGTACGCCGTTTTAAGATAGGGAGAGAACATATTTATGCCGCTTAATTTTTTCTGGATTTCGTCGGATAAAACGTACTCTATAAATCTCTCCGCGTATACCGTTTTCACCGCGTCGGCAGCCGTAACCGATATATATTGATTCAAATCGGAAAAACGGGACAGCGGCGTGATTTTTGCGCTGAATCCCCTGTTTTTAAGCCTTACCGCGTCTCTTTGCGTGCCTAATAAGTATTTACTTTTGCCGCTCACGAACTTAATATACGCGTCGAGCGGCGGCAATTCTTCGGCTTTTTCGGTAAGAGAGAAGTAGTCGGTGCTTTCTTCGAGAGCAAGCGCGACGAGCGGCAGAGTGTATTCGCCCGTAGAAACGGTAAGCGTTTCGTACTCTTTTTTTAGCGCGGCGGGGTTTTCGAACAACGCGTATACGCCGCGACACCACGCCGCGGCAAAGCGTTTTTCTTTCTCCTTTTCCGCCGCGCCGTCGCCGCGAACGTTTATCTCTTTTAAACCGCCCGTTTCCACTCCGCCGCCGTACGATATCAAATCGGGTTTAACGCCCGCGGCAAAGTTTTCTTTAACGCCCGCAGGCGTATAAGAAGTAACGGTTATAAGCACGCCGTCGTTACGCTTTTCGAACGCGCGCGCCGCGTCGGACAAAAAACGCTGTCTCGAACCCGAACCGCCTTCGAACGTATCTACCTGCCAGACGGTAATAATCGTTTTTTCGGGCGCGGAGTTTTTTACCGTTACGTCTTCGCCTATTTTACCCATACCGAAAGTCAGAGTGAATATTACCGCCGCGGCAAGCACCGCCGTCGTCGCAATTCTCGCAAATTTCATAGTACAAGTATATTCCTTAAACCGTAAAAAAAAGACTGCCGCAAAGATAAATTGCCTTTCCGCGATAAAAAAGGATATTTAAAACGCCCGACTATGAAAAGTCGGGCGTTTTAGTTCGCCGTTTGTTCAATCTCTTTTTTAAATAAGTTTCAGCGCGCCTTTATCGCGGAACGCTTGCTGCCGACCGTCGCCGCGGACATCTTTTTATAATCGAAATATTCGTCTATTACGTCGCATACGTCTTTATACGTGATGTTTTCTATAAGGCGCATACGTTCCGCGTAATCGAATTCTTTATCTAAAAAGGTAAGGTATCTGCCGTATAAAAGCATTTGCGAAACGGTGCTTTCCCTGCCCATCACGAACGCGCTTTTTACCTGTTCTTTGCCCCGCCGAAATTCGCTTTCGGTAATCTTTTCCGACTTTATCCGTTTTATCTCGGCTACGATTTTTTCGGCGGCGTCGTCCCGACATAAAGTGTTCACGCCCGCGTAAATTTCCATAACGCCGCTGTCTTTATATTGCGAAATATAAGAATACACGCTGTACGCGAGTCCCGATTCTTCGCGGATTTTCTGAAACAGTCTGCTGCTCATACCGCCGCCGAACACCGTGTTGGCGATACTGAGCGCGTCTCCCGCTTTGTCTTTTACCGACACCGCGGGGAGACAGAACGCGATATGCGATTGTTCGATTTTTTTGCATTTATAAAGCGATTCGGGCTTAGACGGCGCGGACAACGCCTGCTTTGCGCTCTTTCCGTCCGAAAATTTAGCGGCGAACAGTTCGTCCACAAGTTTTTCCACCTGCGCCGCGTCCGCTCTGCCCGCAACGGATATAACCACGTTGTCGGCGCGGTAATACTTTTTCATATACCGCTCTATATCCGTTTTAGTGAATTTTTTAACGTTTGCCGCGCTACCTAAAATAGGCTGTCCGAGACCGCTTTCGCCGTAATAACTTTCAGCCAGAAGGTCGAGACAAAGGTCTTCGGGCGCGTCTTCGCACATATTTATTTCTTCTAAAATAACGCCCTTTTCCCTGTCGAGTTCCGTTTTATCGAACACGGAATCAAAAAATATATCCGAGAGAATTTCGAGCGATTCGCTTAAATGTTCGGCGGTGGATTTGGTGTAATAGCAGGTCGTCTCCTTCGCCGTGTAAGCGTTAATCTGCGCGCCTATTCTGTCGATATGGTCGGATATTTCGAAAGCGGAACGCTTTTTCGTTCCTTTGAACATAGTATGCTCTATAAAGTGGGATATGCCGTTTTCTTCCGCCGATTCGTTCGCGCTGCCCGTTTTTACGAGTACTCCGCACGAGACGGAAACGAAACCGGGCATATCCGCGACGATAAGCCTTAAACCGTTGTCGTATTTTTTATAAAATTTCATCTTTTCTCCGTAAATATTATGCGCTGCCCGCGCGTTTTTATGTCGCGCGTTACGCAATGTTTTCGCTGACGGTTACCGCTTTTAAGCCCGCCTTTTCGTAATAATCGAGAATATCGGGCAGCGCGGCGAGCGTATGCTCTTTCGGGTGCATCAGAATAAGGTCGCCGTTCGTTACGCCGTTCGTCGCCCTGTCGAACACCTTTTTTACGTCTTTATCGCGCCAGTCTATGGTGTCTTTCGACCACATAATCACTTTGTAGCCGAGGTCGAAAGCGGCTTCTAACGTGTCGTCGGAAAAACTGCCCGACGGCGGAGCGAACAGAACGGGCGTTACGCCCGACAGCGCCTGCGTTATTTTGCCCGTAAGCAATATTTCTTCTCTGTTTTTATCGTAATCGAGCGCCGCGTGGTCTTTATGAAAATAACCGTGATTGCCCGTTTCGTGTCCGTTTTCGGCGATTTTAATAAGGGTTTCGGCGTTATCGTCCGCCCAGCACCCGCCCACGAAAAAGGTGGCTTTTACGCCGCGCTCGTTCAGAAGGTCTATTATGGCGTTTACCGTTTCGGTATTCTCGTAAACGTTGAACATAAGCGAAACGCAGTTCTTTTCGCGGTTGCCGTTATAAATCGCGCCGACGGTCTTGCCGCCGTAAATGGGAACGCTGCTCTGCGGAAAAAAACTCACCGCGAAAACCGCGCAGAACGCCAGAACGAGTATTATATCGGTAAACAAAGTTTTCTTTCTTGCCGTCATAAATTTACCCCTAACGATAATTTATGCGGCTGAGCCTTCACGTTATGCAAAAAACGAGCCGTCGGTTTAAAGAATAAGTTTCTTTAACGCGACAGCCCGATTCTGTTTCAGTTATTATCCTTCGATTTTTTCGAGAAGTTTAAGGTCTATGCCCTTTTCGCCTATCTTGATTATTTCGACTTTGACTTTGTCGCCGATATGCAGAACTTCTTCTACGCTCTCGATGCGCCTGTCGCTCATTCTCGAAATGTGGATAAGTCCGTCTTTGCCGGGAGCGAGTTCGCAGAACGCGCCCACTTTGGGAAGTATTCTCACGACTTCGGATATGAACATATCTCCGACTTCGGGGTCTTTCGCGATTGAAAGAATAATCGCTTTGGCGCGTTCCAACTGTTCGTCGTTGCCCACGCTCGCCACGTTGACTCTGCCGTCGTCGTCGATATCTATCTTGACGCCCGTTTCTTCTATAATCTTGTTGATTACTTTGCCCTGTTTGCCTACTACGTCGCCGATTTTGTCGGGGCTGATATAGAAGGAAATTATTCTCGGCGCGTATTCGGAAAGTTTGGGCGCGACTTCGGGTACGCAGGCGAGCATCTTATTGAGTATGAACGTACGCCCTTCGTTCGCCTGTTCGATTGCGGTGTGCATTGTTTCTTCCGAAATGCCCTTGATTTTTATATCCATCTGGATTGCGGTGATGCCTTTGGTCGTCCCCGCGACTTTGAAGTCCATATCGCCCAGAAAATCTTCGAGTCCCTGAATATCCGTCATAACGCGGAATTCGCCCGTTTCCTGATTTTTGATAAGCCCCATAGCGACGCCTGCGACGGGCGCTTTAATCGGAACGCCCGCGTCCATAAGCGCCATGGTCGAGCCGCATACGGACGCCATAGACGAAGAACCGTTTGACGACATTATGTCGTTGACTACGCGGATAGCGTACGGGAAGTCGTCTTCGGACGGGATTACGGGAAGAAGCGCTCTTTCCGCAAGCGCGCCGTGCCCTATTTCGCGGCGACCGGGGGACTTTAAAGCCTTCGCTTCGCCCGTGCAGTAGCCGGGGAAGTTATACTGGTGCATATAGCGTTTCGCGGTCTCGTCGTCAAGCCCTTCGAGTTTCTGCGCTTCGGAAAGCATGGCGAGAGTGCAGGTGGTAAGAGTCTGAGTCTGTCCTCTCGTGAACACCGCCGAGCCGTGTACTCTCGGCAGAACGTGTCTTTCGCACCAGATGGGACGGACGTCTTTAAGTCCTCTCCCGTCGGGGCGGACGCCTTTATCGAAGATTTTGGCGCGGACTTTTTCTTTGGTAAGATAATAAAGGCTGTCCTTTATTTCCCTTACGTTGTCGGGGTATATATCCTTGAAGTGTTCGAGCGTTTCCGCTTCCGCCTTGTCCTGTCTCTCCTGTCTTTCCTGACGGTCGAACGTGTCGATTGCCCAGTCGATTTTATCGGACGCGAACGCGCGGACTTCTTTATCGAGTTCTTCGGGAACGTGATAAAGTTCTATTTCCTTTTTGGGTTTGCCCACTGCTGGAACGATAACTTCTTCTATATATTTGCAGATTTTTTTGATTTCTTCCTGACCGAAAGTGATGGCGTTTACCATTTCGTCGTTAGAAACTTCGTTCGCGCCCGCTTCAATCATTAAGATTGCGTCTTTCGTGCCGGCAAGATTTAAGTGAATATCCGATTTCGCTCTCTGCGCGCTGTCGGGGTTAATAACGTATTTACCGTCTACCATACCCACGACGACCGAACCCGTAGGCCCCGCCCACGGAATATCCGATATCGCGAGCGCGATTGAACTGCCTATCATCGCGAGCGGTTCGGGCTGAATATCGGGTTCGACCGACAAAGCCTGCGCGATAACCACCACGTCGTTGAACAGTCCTTTGGGGAAAAGCGGACGGAGCGGTCTGTCGATAAGGCGGCTGGTTAAAATAGCCTTGTCGCTCGCCCTGCCTTCTCTCCGCTTAAAGCCGCCGGGGATTTTGCCGACCGAATACATCTTTTCTTCGTAATCTACCTGCAAAGGGAAGAAATCCATTCCTTCTCTCGGCGTGGCGGACATACAAACGCTGACCATTACCGCGGTCTCGCCGCAACGCACGACGCACGCGCCGTTAGCCTGTTCGGCGTACTTACCCGTCTCCACGACGACTTCTCTGCCGCCGACGTCCATTTTAAATTCTTTGTAGTT
Organism: uncultured Clostridia bacterium; assembly: GCA_945917475.1. Classification (GTDB taxonomy): domain Bacteria; phylum Bacillota; class Clostridia; order Christensenellales; family Borkfalkiaceae; genus UBA1259. The sequence goes on from CAMEHL010000026.1 coordinate 7,257, forward strand.
GTTCGTCATTTTGTTCTCCTGTTTCTGTACTCTTATTTTTTATGAAACGCGCCGCACCCTTTCGGCGCGCACAAAATCCGTTATCGATAAGAAAAAAGGGTGGCTTAAAAAAGCCGCCCTTTCCGTCTTTACTTTCTCAGTTCCAAATCGGCGATAATCTTTCTGTATCTCTCGATATCCACTTCTTGCAGGTACTTTAAAAGTCCGCGGCGTTCGCCGACCATTTTCATAAGTCCGCGGCGGGAGTGGTTGTCGTTTTTGTTTACCGCGAGATGCGCGTTAAGGTGATTGATTCTTTCGGTTAAAAGCGCAATCTGCACTTCCGCCGAACCCGTGTCTCCTTCGTGTCTCGCAAACTTGGTTATTATCTCCGTTTTTTTCGCTTTATCCATTTCTTTTACCTCCTGTTTATTATGGAATAATCCGCTTTAAACAAAGCTCAGGGAGGAGTAAAATCCGCAAAACCTTGTAAAAAGTATCAAAGCGTTATAAGTATACCAAATTTTATCGCTTTTGTAAACTGTTTTAAGCGTTTTTTACGCTTTTTCGCCGAAAATTTCCCCTTTTCCCTTAATTATTTCGTCCGCTTTCGCCATATACGTTTTTACGTCTTTGGGACTGCCGTATCTCGTTATCAGGTTATCTTTTACGTTCACGCGCTTGCTTATGCCGTTCGCGCCGCACGCCACGCAGTCGGATATTTCTTCCATCGCGTCCACGTTGTAAACGCACGCCTTGCCTTTTAACGTGAACCCCGCGTTTTCGAGATTGCCGGCGGCGTATTTCTGACGGTACAGGTAATACGCTCCGTACCCCGCGCGGGCGAGCGCGTCCTGCGAATATTCCACCATTTCGGCGGCGTAAGGGTTGAATTTCTTTTCGCTCTCGGCGAGTTTAGCCCCCTTTTTGTAACAGAGACTGTGAACGGTTACGTTATCGGGCGACAGTTCCGCCACTTTGTCGAGCGTGTTTTTAAAGTCCGCGGCAGTCTCCCCGTCAAGCCCCGCAATTAAATCGACGTTCACCGAAAAATCTTTCGCCGCGAGTCCGTACGCAGCGAAAAAATCGGCGGCGGTGTGGTTTCTGCCTATTCTTTTTAGCGTTTCGTCAGACAACGTCTGCGGATTTACGCATACGCGCGTTACGCCGTGCGCTTTTAATCTTTTAAGATTATCGGCGGTTATTCTGTCGGGTCGCCCCGCTTCTACCGTATATTCCACGCCCGAATTTATCCCGTCTATCGCGTGCAGAAGTTTTTCGAGATTGCGGTCGTCGAGCGCGACGGGCGTTCCGCCGCCGACGTATATGCTGCGCAGTTTTTTTATAAATCTCGCGCTTTCCCTGATTTCTTTTACGAGAATATCCGTATACGCGTCCATAACGAGCGGCGAATTATCCGATTCCGCCGTGATGAACGAACAGTATCTGCACCGCGACGGACAGAACGGCACGAAAACGAACAGGTCGGAATTGTCCGCGCTTTCGTCGTATATCCCTTTCTGATTTTCTATTACCTGCGCGACGAGTTCGGTCTTTTTTTCGCTCACCTTCATAACGTCGGTGAAAAATTCTCTGAACTCTCCCGTGCGTTTTAGTTCCGAATAGGCGAGTTTGGTCGGTCTCACGCCCGTGAGCGCGCCCCAGGGAAGTTTTACGCCCGTATACTGTGCCATCGCCTTGTAAAGGGATAGTTTTGCGTATCTTTTGATAAGTCTTTTGCGTTCCGCACCGTCCCCGTCCGCGCCGACGAGATTGCCGTAAGCGTACGTTTTGCCGTTTATCGTTACCGTGTTTATAAGCCTGTCGGGTTTTTCGGTAAACCTGTGCCTTACGTTATATCCGTCAGGTTCGGGAAAGAACGCTATCTGTTCTCTGAATTCGGGTTCGAGATATTTTAAATCGCTGTCAATCATAGTCGATAAAACCGTTGTGCGCGCGCTCGTACGAAAGAGTGGTGAATTCATCGTGCCCCGGGAAAACCCTGTAATCGCCCGGAAGCGCGAAAAGTTTTTTTACCGAGCGGACGAGTTCTTCTCTGTCGCCCGTTTTAAAATCCGTTCTGCCGACCGACTCGCGGAAAAGCGTATCGCCCGTAAAAATCATATCGCCCGTAAGAAAGGTAACCGAACCGTCGGTATGCCCCGGCGTCGCTATCGCTTTTATTTTTATCCCTTCTATATCGAGTTCGTCCCCGTCCGAAAAAGTACGGTCTGCCCGGCAATAATCGAATTTCCTGCCGAAGTCGGCGGCGAGATTGTCGTCGTTAGTAAGTTTGGGCGCGTCTTTAACGGAAACGTAAATTTTTGCGCCGTCGTCCTGCAATTTTTTCGCGTTGCCCGCGTGGTCGAAATGCGCGTGAGTAAGAAGCACCGCCTTTATCTTAAAGCCGTATTTCTCTTCCGTCTTTCTGACGAGATTGTAATTCTCTCCGCCGTCTATAACTATCGCTCCGCCTGTTTTTTCGTTCACGAGAAAATACGTGTTGACTTTGAGCGGGCCAGACGATAAATGGTATAATTTCATATCTTTGCGTTGATTAATTGCCCGTACGGTAAACGTCCGTTATTCTGGGCGACTGTTTTAATTTGTTTATAAGTTTGTCGAGTTCTTCTTTGCCGTTTAAGCGGATATTGAAGTCGACTATCACCTGTTTGGTTTTTCCGTCCGTTCTGCCGTTGGTGGAAACGATTTCGAGTTTAAGTTCCGAAACCGCCGCCGCGACCGCCGCGAGAATTTCCGTCTGCGTGTTACCCACGACCTTGACGCTCGCGTTGAACACGTTTGCGGCTTTATCCGCCCAGGAAACTTCTATAAGTCTGTCGTCTTCCGCTTGTTTCAGGTTCGTGCAGTCCCGCCTGTGTACGGTTACGCCGTGCCCGCGCGATATAAAACCTATTATGTCGTCGCCCGGAACGGGATTGCAGCACCCGGCAAAATGAACGAGTATGCCCGTCATTCCCTTTACCGTAACGCTGCTCGCGTGGTTGGGGTTGGACGTGAAGTATTTTCTTATTTCTTCTTTCGGCTGGTTTTTACGGTAAAAATCTATCAGTTTTACGAGTATCTGACCGACGGATACCGCTCCGTAACCCACCGACGCGAACATTTCGTCTTCGCTCGCGAAAGACATTTTAGACGAAAGGAACAAAAACGCTTCTTCGGAAAGAAGTTCGCCGAGAGAATAACCGCGCTTTTTCGCTTCCGATTCTAACATACTCTTGCCCGTCTTTATGTTGTCTTCTTTCATCTCGCGCTTGAAAAACTGGCGTATTTTTACGCGAGCCGAAGAACTTTTAACTATTTTAAGCCAATCCCAGGACGGTCCTTTGGAATTCTGCGAAGTGATGACTTCCACCACGTCGCCCACCTGCAAAGTGCTGTTCAGCGGCACGATTTTGGAGTTCACGCGCGCGCCCACGCATTTGTTGCCTATCTCCGAGTGTATGCTGTACGCAAAGTCGAGCGGGGTGGCGTCTTTCGGAAGACTCTTTACGTCGCCCTTGGGAGTGAACACGAGCACTTCGGAACTGTAAAGGTCGCCCTTTAACGAGTTGAGAAATTCTTTGCTGTCTTTAAGTCCGCCCTGCCATTCCATAACTTCCCTTATCCAGGAAAGACGGGTGTCAAGGTCGTCCGCTTCTTTTTTGTTTTCCTTGTATTTCCAGTGCGCCGCGATACCGTATTCGGCGGCGTGGTTCATTTCGTAAGTCCTGATTTGTATTTCGAAAACCCTGCCGAAGTTGGTTACGACGGTTGTGTGCAGAGAACGGTAAAAATTAGGTTTCGGCGTGGCGATATAGTCCTTTATTCTGCCCGGAACGGGTTTCCACTTATTGTGGATTTTCCCGAATATTTCGTAGCACTCGTCCACCGTGTTCACGATTACGCGTATAGCGACTATGTCGTAAATCTGGTCGAGCGTCTTTCCCCGCTCTTTCATCTTGCGGTAAATGCTGTATAAATGCTTTCTCCTGCCGAACACTTCGCCCGATATATTGGAGTCTTTAAGCATCTTTTTAAGTTCGTCCACAACGTGCCCCACGAGTCCGACCGTTTCTTTGGTTCTCGCTTCCACGTTGGTGGAGATGTATTCGTAAGCGTCCGGTTCGAGATATTTTAAGCAAAGGTCTTCGAGTTCGCACTTTATCTGCGATATGCCCAGCCTTCCCGCGAGCGGCGCGTATATTTCGAGCGTTTCGCGCGCCATGCGCTGCTGGCGTTCTACCGACAGAAAGTTCAGCGAACGCATATTGTGCAGTCTGTCCGCAAGTTTGATTATTATAACTCTTATGTCTTTCGCCATCGCGACGAACAGTTTTCTGAAATTTTCCGCCTGCTCTTCTTCCTGCGAGTTGAATTCGATACGCTCGAGTTTAGTTACGCCCTGAACGAGTTCTAAAACCTCGTCGCCGAATTCCTTTTTTATGTCGCCTTCCGACACGGGCGTGTCTTCTATCACGTCGTGAAGAAACGCCGCCGCGACCGTCGCCGCGTCGAGTCCTAAATCCACGAGAATATCCGCAACGGTGCAGGGATGAATAAAATACGCTTCGCCCGAAGCGCGCTTCTGCCCTTCGTGCGCCTTTTTCGCGAAGTCGTACGCCTTTTTGCAAAGTTCTAAATCTTTACCCGAATACGCCGTTCCTAGCCGTTCTAAAATCTCACTCATAATCTGCTTTTACTCCGCACACGGTGTTGTATATCACCGATTTGTCGAGCGCGCTTTTAACAGTTGAATTGCGCGTAAGCCGCCCGTTCTTAACCCCGAAAAAGCCGAGTTCGAAGAATACTTCCGCGGCAAACACGAACTGCCGCGCGTCCGTTTCGGGGCGTTCCGCCCGATAAAACGCCGCCGCGCCCGCATAGGGTTTCCCTTCCGCCGAACAGAGATATTTATAAACCGCTTCGAAATCGCTTCTGTCAACCGATAGCGTTTTCCAGCGCGCCGTTCCCTTAACGCACGACGCCGAAACCGACTTTCCGCACGGGAAAAACCGCGTAGGCTCGTCGAGATAAACTATTTCGTCGTAACCTTCGGGAATGGAGTTCGCCGACACTATAACGCAGTTTGCGTTGGTCTTGTCTTTTTTCTCGAAAGGATATATTTTCAAACCGTTCAAATCGTACTTTTTAAGGTTTTCTTCGTCCGAAACGAGATAGAGCGTGCCGTAACCCTTGCGGATTTCAATTTCCTTATCGGTCGCGTTCGCAGTCTCTTTTGAGCGCGCGGTATTGGTAGCGTTCGCAGTGTCTTTTGCGCACGCGATATCCGCACCGAACGCGGTATCCGCTCCGTCCGAACCGCACAGTTTTTTCAATTCGTTATCGAATATTTCAAGAGACAGAACGGAAAAATCGCCGTAATCGGGCAGAACGTATCTTACTATCCCTTTCGCCGATTCCTTTTCTCTGAACACGGAATAGTTGGGCTCGAAGACTATTTCTTTCGGCACGTCGAGCGCAAGGTCGGTTAAATCCCCCGCGCCGTTGAAATCGAGCATTTCTATCGCGTCCGTCAGAAAAGAATAGTGCGGAGAACCCGCTTTTATGGGTTTTGCGTTCACCGAACCCGCCGATACGGAAAACAGCGGTCTGCGGTTGCCCACGCCGAACGGTTCTAACCTTTCTATCTCTCGCACGAAAGCGAGAGACAGCGCGCCGTCCGTTTTCATATCAACAAACAATTCTTTTTCGCTGTCTTTACCTTGCGGAAATTTGTCCGCGAATTCGCACACCGCGCGGCGGAATTTTTCGTAGTTTTCCGACGAAAGGGACACACCCGCCGCCTGCGAATGTCCGCCGAAACCGAGCGCGTATTCCTTGGCGTAATCGATCGCGTCGTATACGTTTATCCCTTCCACGCTACGCGCCGAACCTTTCATAAAATCGCCCGACTGCGCGAACACTATGACGGGGCGGTTATAATCTTCTACGAGTTTTGCGGCGACTATTCCTATAAAACCCGTTTTCCAGCCTTCTTTGCCCACGGTTATAACGCTGTTTAAATACGTTTTCCCCGCGTTTATCATCGCTTTCGCTTCGCGGTAAATGAGTTCGCAGTCCGCTTGCCGCGCTATATTGTAAGCGTTGAGTTTTACGCACAAATCGCGGACTTCTGACGCGTCGTCGGAAATAAACGCTTTAAGCGCGGTAGCCGCGTCGCCCATTCTGCCGCCCGCGTTCACTCGCGGCGCAAAGCCGAAAGCAAGCGTACCAGAAGTTATCTTCTTTTCGCTGCCGCTCATAAGGTCGGCAAAAACCGCGCGTTTTTTCGCGCCGTTAATAAGTTTTAAGCCGAGCGCGACTATACAACGGTTTTCGTCTGCTAAATCCATACTGTCGGCGACGGTGGCAAGCGCGGCAAAATCGAGATATGCGTCCGCTTTTTTTCCTATAAGCGCGGACGCGAGTTTATAAGCCACTCCCGCGCCGCACAATCCGTCGAAAGGATATTCCTGACCTTTTATTTTAGGATTCACGCATACGCAGTCGGGCAGAATTTCGGGCGGCTCGTGATGGTCTGTAACGATTACGTCCACGCCCGTCTTTTTTATACGCTCTATCGTTTCGCGGTCGGATATGCCGCAGTCTACCGTTACGAGAAGTGAA
>CAMEHL010000027.1 GCA_945917475.1 uncultured Clostridia bacterium
CCCGATAATCGGCATAGGTTCGGGGTTATGGGGGCTTGTCCCAGGCGTGATTTTCACTTATTTTAAGGGCAACGACTACGTTAAAACCGCGGTTTCTTTTATCGTCTCTTTCGTGTTATGCTCGTTCGCGGTGAACACGTTCGGTCTCTCGGTTATGTATTCTATGACCTTTTTAAGCCTTTTGTCTCTGCTGCCCGTAAAACTGTTAGTCGCCGCGGTAAATGCCGCGCTCTGTTTCGCGCTCGTCGCGGTTCTGCCGCGTATTCTGTCAAAAGAAAAGTTCAATCTGAACGGCTCTGGCAACGGCGGTAATTAACGCCGACCGCAAGTCAGACGGAAAAACGGTCGTTTATGACGGAAAAGCGGTCGGTTATACGGATATTAAGTTCTTTTATACGAATTATTATACTTCGCGCGGTTTAACTAAACCGTTTTCTGCGGCAAACCCGTTTTTTCGGGTTTGCCGCTTTTTTTGCGCCTTTTCCCGAAAGAAAACGCTTTTACGATACTGAAATCGAGAAGTCCCGCGCCGAAGAATAACAGCGCGGTGAAAACGCTCAGCGCGGCGGCGAGCGTTAAAAAAGTGAAAAACGTTCCGAGCAGGGGCAGCAGCATTTTTTTAAGCATAAAGCCGAGAATTACCGACGGCACGGTCGCCGCGCACGCTTTCAGCAAAAAGCGGTAGTACTTCGGTTTTTCGGGACATTGTTTTTTTATGACGGCAAGGTTAAGTGCGGCGGTTAAAACGTACAGAAAGGAAAGCCCGAAAAGGAGCGCGTATATTCCGAAGAATTTGGGCAGCAGCCATACGGAAAGCAGCATAAGCGCGCCGCCCGCGGCGGTGATAAGCAGCGATTTTTTTTCTAACCCGATAGAGTTAAGTATACTCGTCGTTACGGACGATAACCCCATAAACACCATTAAAAACGCCGACGCGGAAAGGAAACTGCCGCACTCGTAACTGTCGAAGATTATTATCCCCGTTTCTTCGCCGCAAACGGTGAAAACGGGGATAAAAAGGAGCGTTAAAAGCGCGGTGAACCTTACTGACTTTTCTACGTCGGTTTTAAGGACGGAATTCTTTTTGCCGTAAAAACTTTCGGATATTTCAGGGACGAGAACTATTATAAACGAACTGATAAGGGTGGTCGGAATAGACAGAACGGGCATAGCCTGACCGAGCGCCGCGCCGTATAAAATCATAGACTGCGACTGCGTAAAACCCGCTTTAACGAGTTGTAGCGGAAGAATTACCGACACCATCGAAACGGAGAGAGAAGTCGCCGTGCGCATAGCGGTAACGGGAGCGGCTGCCGAGAGCAGGGGCAAAAATTCGCCTTTAGGGTTAGTCAGTCTGTTCTTTCTGAGCAGAAACACGCCTGCCGCGAGCGAAAAGGAAAAAATATACGAAATAAGCACGGCAACGCCCGCGCGGAAAGCCCCGTCGAACGCGTCGGCGGCGCGACCGATAAGGAGAATCCCCGCGATTATCATACATATTTCTTCTAAAAGTTCAATCACGCTGTACGGCATAAAGTCCTTGTTGCCCCAGAACACGCCGCGCAGCACGGAATAGAGCGAAGTGAAAACGAGACCGGGCAGAAGCACCGTGAAAATATCGAGACAGCGCGCGTCGGCGAACAGAAATGCGAACCGCTTGCCGAAAACGAGACACAGAACGCATACGGGGAGAACGGTTAAAAGAGTAACGGTAAGTCCCGCGGTGATTATTTTGTTCACGTTTTCGCGTTTGCCTTCCGACTTGTATTTTGTCATAAGCCGCGAAACGGTAATGGGCGTTCCCGAACAACTCGCGATTAAAATAAACGCGAACACCGAAAGCGCGACCTGATACATACCCACGCCTTCCGCACCCACCGTTCTCGACATATAAATGCGATAAACGAAGCCCAAAAATTTTTCGCAAACGGAAAAAACGGTAACGATGGCAACCGTTTTAAAAAACTTTCTCAAAACAAGTTCCGCCTTTGTCTTTTTATAAGTATTCTATTCGCCTGAGAGAATAAATATAATAAGGATATGGGAAAGTTTTTTTACCGCGTCGGCGCGGGCGAGAAAATTGCGGACGTCGCGAACAGGTTCGGCGCGTCGACGTTTACGATAATACGCGATAACGAACTCGCGGAAGAACCGAGCGAAGGGGATATACTGTTCGTAAACCGCGGCGGCGACGTTTACGAAGTTACCCCGCGCGACACCTATTCATCCGTTGCGGAAAAGTTCGGTACTACCGCGGACGAGTTAAGGCGCAAAAACGCAAACCTGCCGTATCTGTTTTACGGGATTAAAATTAACGTATAGCCGATTTCTGCGCCGTTTTGAGGCGATTTCAAAACGTCGCGTTGCTCTTTTTTTTGATTGTTTTGCGCGAATAATCATTTTTTTCGCTTAAATTTTAATAAATTAGCGAATTGTTAAAAAAACGGAAAAACCGCTTAATTTTTCCTTTTTCGCGTTGTATAATTGTAAATCATTAAAAAAGCCCGACCGTTTTTCTAAAAACGGTCGGGCTTCGTTTGCCATGATAGGGTTTAAGGTTATTCGCCGAACAGTTCGCTCTCCGCGGCGTGGCATAAAAGATGATAAAGCGGCAGGTGCATTTCCTGAACGAGATAGGTTTTCTCCGCGGGGACGTTAAGCAGAACGTCGGCGAAATCTTTGATTTTTCCGCCGCTTTTTCCCGTCAGCGCGACGACTTTAACGCCGTTCGCTTTTGCGGCAATCGCCGCATTTATAACGTTTTCGGAATTGCCGCTCGTGGAAAACGCTAACAAAACGTCGCCCCGTTTCGCCACGGAATTAACGAGTTGCGCGAAAAGCAGGTCGGGTTTGCAGTCGTTTAAGAACGCCGTCGCCGCCGCGGAAAAACTCACGAGCGGTATGCAGCAAATTCCCTGTTGAAGATTGTCCGCAACGTATTTTCCCTTGTCGCCGAAAGAATACAGCGCGTCCTTCTTTTCGTCCGACAACGGGCGTTCGCTCTCGAACCCTTTTAACAGTTCGCCGGCAACGTGTTCGCAATCCGCCGCGCTTCCGCCGTTGCCGCACAACAGAATTTTCGCATTCCGTGCCGCGCCGCATAATAAATCTATCGTTTCCGCTACGCTTTTTTTAAGGTATTCCGCCTGCGGAAAGCGCGAAAAATATTCTTCTATATAGACGAGCGTTTTATCTTTCATCATTTATCTCCGTGATTATATTTACCGCGCCTAACAGGTTGTCCGCCGTGCCGAGCGACGGAACAATCCCCGATTTTTCTTCTTTTAAGCCCGTCGTAACCTTTACGCAGGGAATGCCCGCGTTTTCCGCCGTTTTAACGTCTACGTCCGAATCGCCTATCATATAGCACTTTGACAGGTCGAGATTGAAGTCTTTTGCGGCGGCTTCGAGCATACCCGTGTCGGGTTTCCGGCAGCGGCACACTTTTTTAAGACGCTTTACTTCGCCCTTAAAACCCGAGTGCGGGTGGTGGGGGCAATAATATATCCCGTCTACGTACGCGCCGCTTTCGCCGAGCAGCGTTTCAAGTCTTTCGAACCCGCGTTCCACTTCTTTTCTCGTCGCTTCGCCGCGCGCTATTACGGGCTGGTTAGACACTATAACGGCGAGATAGTCGCCGTCGTTTATTTTCTTTACCGCTTGAGCGGCGTAGGGCAGAAGTTCAATCTGCTCCGCGCTCCGTATAAATCCTTTATATGCGCTTATCGTTCCGTCGCGGTCGAGAAAAATCGCTTTCTGTTTGTTCTTTAAGTTGCGCCTTGCCGTTCTGCCCGAAATCACGTCGCGCTCGGTTGAGGCAAATCGTTCGGGCGTGCCTACGTCTTTTATGTATTCGGGGCTTTTATACGCGTATACTCTCTCGCCGCCGCTGACGAGCGCGGCTATAAAGTCGTGTTCGAGATTGATTTTCGCGGGGGCGGGTATATAGCGCAGGGCGGCGGGACTGATTACGAAAAAACCCGCGTTCACGTTGTTGCGGTAACAGTAATTTCTCGCGCCGTTTTTAAGGTCTATCCCCGTAACTCTCCCGAACCTGTCGCACACGATAACGTCGCTGTCGTAAGGGTGAGAGTTGGGGTGAGTAAATAAAGTGGCGGCGGCTTTCTTTTTTCTGTGATAGGCAAGCATTCTCTTTACGTCTATATCGAACACCGTATCGCCCGAACAGACGACGAAGTCTTCTTTGAACCTGTCTTTTAAGTAGAAAAGCGCGCCGCCCGAACCCAAAGGCTCTTTTTCAGTGATATAGTCTATCTTAACGCCCCACCGTTCGCCGTTTTTAAAGTAGTCTTTGATTACGTCCGAAAGATATCCGACGGACATCACTATTTCGTCCGCGCCGTTGACTTTAAGCGCGGTTACGGCGCGTTCCAGCACGGGAACTCCCGCCATTTCCGCCATCGGCTTAGGTATAAGGTCGCCCGTCAACGCTCTTAAACGCGTGCCTTTGCCGCCCGCAAGAATAAACGCTTTCATACTCTCTCCGTTTTAAGAGCGGTTTTGTCGTTGATAATCCAACTCTGCGCGCCGTTTTTCGAAAAACTCACGGGGTAAGTCTTTCCCGGGAGTTTCGCCGTTTCGTCGATAAGCGTCTGCCTGTTTACGGGGTTGCAGTAGACGAGCAGAAAACCGCCGCCGCCCGCGCCCGAAACCTTTACCGCTTCCGCTCCGTGCGACAGAACGAAAGAAATAGTCTCTTCTAATTGCTTGTTAGACACTATGTCCGAAGTGCGCTTTTTCTGTTCCCAGCCGAGCCGCATACTTTCGGCGAACGCCTGCATATCGCCCGTGAACAGATAGTCTTTCATATCGTATGCGGACTGTTTTAAGTCCGTCATAGCGTTAAGCGTTCTGCTTTCGCTCTGTTTCGCGCTTTCAATCTGGTTGTTTATTATGTTTTTCGTGAGTTCCAACTGTACTTTTGCCGAACTTCTGCTGCAACCGCCGTAATATAAGAGCAGCGACGATTCGAGTTCGTTGATTCTGCCCTTGTCGAAGCGCAGAGAATTTACCACGACCGAGCCGTTCTTTTTGAATTCTATGAAGTTGAAGCCGCCGAACGCCGCCGCGTACTGATCCTGTTTGCCGCCCGCGAGTTTAAGGTCGTTTCGTTCTATGTCGTAAGCGAGCGCCGCCATACCGTACGGGTCGAGATTCAGCCCTAACCAGCGGTTGAACGCTTCTAATATGGCGACGACCATAGTGGACGACGTGCCGAGTCCCGAACCGACGGGCGCGTCGTTAGAAGTGCTCATTTCAAAGGACAGGGGTTTGCCGCCGTTGAACTGTTTTACCACGCGGTTATACACGCCGCGGTGAAGTATAAGGTTGTCGCCGTCTATCGGCAGAACGCTTACCGCGTCGGTAAAAAGGTCGTTGCCGTTGTCGTAAGATCGTATTTTGATTTTCCCGTCCGAGCGGGGGATAATGGTGCAGTAAGCGTACATTTCTATCGTGGCGTTAAGTACCGCACCGCCGAATTTGTCCGAATATTGAGCAAGGTCTGTTCCGCCGCCCGCAAGACCTATCCTTAGCGGCGCTTTGCTTCTTATAATCATAAGTTTCTCCCTTATAAACTGCTTTCCGCGCCGTCTTTGCCGACCGTACGGGTTTTGCGCTCGGCGCATATTTCTTTTATCCGTTTATGGAACGCGTCCGCGCAGTCCGCCCAACTTACGTATTGAGTGCGGGACGCGTTTTCGCCTATATTTTTAAGTTTTTCTCTGTCGGCGGCGGCTCTTATTACCGTATCCGCGAAAGACTTTTCGTCGTTATCCGATAAAAACCCGTCTTCGCCGTCCGTAACGCCGTAACCCGCGCAGGAATTTTTAATAAAAACGCCGGGCGTGGAAAACGCCGCGCCTTCTACCTTTACGAGTCCGAAATTGTCGTATAAAGACGGGAACGGGGGAAAGATTCCCGCGGCAGAAAACCCGTAAAAACCGCTTCGTTGCCGTTTAAGCCGAGTTTCGCCGCCGTCTTTTTGAGTTTTTCCGTTTCCGCGCCCTTGCCGACTATATAAAATCTGAACGGCACACCCCTGTCTTTCACGATTTTAAGGCTGCGCAGAATAAAGTCTATCCGTTTTAACTTCATCACGCGCCCGACGTAAATAAACACGAGTTCGTCTTTGCCTATTCCGAATTCCGCGTTTGCCTGTTCGCGTAATTCTTCCACGCGGTCGCAACGCTTAAAGTCCGTGCCGAACGGAAGATAGGTAACTTTTCCCTTATAACCGGTAAAGCGCAACTGTTCTTCGACAAGCGGTGAACAGACGAACACTTCGTCGAATTTATTGTAACGCCTGCCGAGCGAGTCGTTCATCAGTTTCGCGACGAACGGAATTTTCACCACGTCTTTAAATATGGAATACATATTCGAGTGAAAGGTCGCCACCGCGGGGATATTTTTCTTTTTCGCGACTTTAAGCGCAAATTTCGCCATATTGAAAGGCGAGTGAACGTGAACTATATCGTATTCGCCCGAAAAGATTGTCTTTTTGAATTTTTTGTCGAGAGCGGGCAGTCCGTAATAGTCGTTCAGAAACGGAATATGCACGCTTTTGCACCGCGTGATTTCGTAGGGCTGAACGTCTTTATAATCTTTTCTGTTTTTAGGCACTGCGACGGTAAGTTGCGTTTTGTCGTAAAGGTTAAGGCAATAGTTGTGCATACAGTTTACCACGCCGTCCACATCGGGCAGATAGACGTCCATCGCTTCGAGAAGTTTTAATTTTTCGTCCATAACGTTTCTCCGATAAAATTATTTCTACCGACGTTTATATTTTAGCACAAACGTTTATAAAAAAAAAGTAAAATAGCCGAATTTGTCCCCGCCGCGAAAATTTTAACGATAATATCGGTTATAAAATCAAATTATATTTAAATGGAATTGACTTGAACGCGTTTTTTTGCTAAAATATAATGCGTATGGATTTTATCCGCGAAAATTGCGCCTGCCTTTTAACGGACAGAATAACGCGCAGATATTTTTCAGGTTGCGACGTGGCGGAAGGGTTTTTGCTTCTGTTTCACGGGAAAAGAGTGTTTTTTACGGACGCCCGCTATTTTTATGCCGCAAAAAACGCAGTGCTTAACGCGGAGTGCAAACTGTATACGGGCGAAGACTGCATTAAAGAAGAACTTGACTTAAACGCCGTCCGCACGCTTTATATAGATTACGATACGACAACTCTCACCGAATACGCTAAATATAAAAAATTCGGCGCGGAAATAAAAGACTGCGGCGCGGCTCTTAAAAATCTCAGGCTTGTTAAAAACGACGGAGAAATCGGGAATATCGCCCGCGCCTGCAAAATTATAGAAAGCGCGTTTTACGCGGTGCTGCCCCTTATTAAAAAGGGCGTTACCGAAAAACAAATCAAAGCCGCGATAGAGAACGAAGTCTTAAAATCAGGCGGCGAAGGAACGAGTTTCGACGTTATAGTGGCGTTCGGCGAAAATTCCGCCGTTCCGCACCACGTTACGGGCGATACCGCGCTTACGGAAAATATGCCCGTGCTTATAGACTGCGGCTGCAAATATAATGGATACTGTTCGGACCTGACGAGAACGGCGTTTTACGGCAAACCGTCCGCAAAGTTTCTTGACGTATACGACGCGGTTAAAAGGGCGAACGAAAAAGCGGAAAGGGAAATAACGCCCGATATGCCGCTTAAACAGGCGGACGCGGTTGCGAGAGAATACTTGAAAAGCAGGGGCTACGGCGAGAAATTCACTCACTCGCTCGGACACGGCGTGGGGCTTGAAATACACGAAAGTCCCTATCTTTCCCCGAAAGGTAAAGGAGTGCTGCCCGTCGGCGCGGCGTTCACGGTAGAGCCGGGCGTTTATATGGACGGCGAATTCGGCGTAAGGATAGAAGATACGGCGGTGATGACCGCAAACGGCGTTAAGCGGCTTTTCGGCGACGGCAAAGAACTTATTATTTTATAACGGATAATTTTGTAAAAATTATATATATTAAACGATTCAAGGAGAAATTTTTTATGACAGCAGGCGATTTCAGAAAGGGAGTTACTTTCGAATACGAAAATTCCGTATGGACTATCGTAGACTTCCAGCACGTCAAACCCGGCAAGGGCGCGGCGTTCGTGAGAACGAAAATGAAAAACGTTATCGACGGTAAAGTGCTTGAAAGAACGTGGAACCCCACCGAAAAAATAACCGAAGTTACCATCGAAACCAAGAATATGACCTATTCTTACAACGACGGCGAACTTTACTATTTTATGTATCAGGATTACAACCTTATCCCGCTCAATCACGAACAGGTTGAAGACGCGCTTTTGTATATCAAAGAAAACGACCCCGTAAAGGTCAAATTCTATAAGGGCGCGGCTTTCTCGGTGGAATGCGACAACTTCGTCGTTCTGCGCGTTACCTCTTCCGATCCGTCGGTTAAGGGTAACACCGCTACCAACGCCACCAAAGAAGCCATTCTGGAAACGGGCGCGAAAATTCAGGTGCCTATGTTCGTCAACGAAGGCGAACTTATAAGGGTTGACACCAGAACGGGCGAATATATGGAGCGCGTAAAGGGTTAATCGGAATTCTGTCGGGAACAACGGGGAGCAATAAGGGTGAGCGGAGAAAACGCGCGTGCGCGTTCCGTCCTTCCCGCGCGGATAATTCCGTGCGGTTTCCGCTATGCAGATTACGTCCGTCGCCGCAAGCGCGTTTCGCCTTGCGGCGGCTTTTCGTTTTTAATATCGGGCGCGGTTACGCGCCGTGCGGGGGTATATGAAAACCGCTGTAATTACGGGCGCGTCGGGAGCGATAGGCGGCGCGACGGTGAAAAAATTTATAAGCGACGGCTACTTTACCGTCGGGCAGTATAATAACGGCGCGGAAGAAATATCCGCGCTTAAAGAGAGTCTGGGCGCGGACGGAGGCGACTTGTTTTTCCCTTTCCGCGCGGATTTGTCGCGTTCGGACGGGGTTGAATCACTCGCCGATTACGTTCTTGAAAATTTCGGGCATACAGACGCGCTTATATGCAACGCGGGCGCGGATTTATACAAACTCTGCGCCGAAACGGAAGAAAAAGAGTGGGACTATATATTCGACGTGAACGTAAAGTCCGCGTTCCTGCTCGTAAAGCGGTTTATTCCGTCTATGACCGAACGCAAAAGGGGAAGCGTGCTTTTTACTTCTTCTATATGGGGCGTTTCGGGCGCGTGTATGGAAACGGCGTATTCTGCATCTAAAGCCGCGCTTATAGGCTTCGGCAAGGCGCTATCTAAAGAACTCGCACCGAGCGGGATAACGGTAAACTGTTTATGTCCCGGCGTAATCGATACGAAAATGAACGCGCGTTTCGATAGTGAAGAAAAAGCGGATTTAATCGCGCGCACGCCGCTGGGCAGGTTCGGCACGCCCGAAGAAATAGCGGATATAGCGCATTATCTTTGTTGCCGCGCACCCTTTATAACGGGGCAGGCGATAGTGGCGGACGGCGGTTTCACCGTCTGAAACGTCGGGCTTGGGCGGCGGAGCGCGGAGCAAGGTCTTGCAATTACGGGCGGCGTGGTAAGGGCAATTTGCGTTTACGCGCTGCGACGCGCTTATGACGGGCATAAACAAAACTAATCGCCCTGAACTTGAAAAATCGGGCGACAGGGTGTAAAATAAAAAGGTAAAAAAACTATGGGGGGGGTAAACCCCGCGGAGGAGAAAATGTTAACTGCAATAACGGGTATAAACTGGGGAGACGAGGGCAAAGGTCGTATGGTGGATCTTTTGTCCGAAAAGTACGACGTGGTCGTAAGGTATCAGGGCGGCAACAACGCCGGACATACCGTGGTAAACGAAAAAGGCAAATTCATACTTAACCTTTTGCCGTCGGGAATTCTTCGCGACGGGGTGGTGAACGTTATAGGCAACGGCGTGGTGGTGGACGTAAAGCATCTCGTCGACGAAATGGGCAGGCTTGAAGACGCGGGTATAAAAATCACGCCCGAACACCTTAAAATAAGCGACAGGGCGGTTATATGCATGCCCTATCACGTTATGCAGGACTGTCTCGAAGAAAACCGTCTCGCGGGCAAACAGTACGGTTCTACCCGCCGCGGAATCGCGCCCGTCTACGGCGACAAATATATGAAAAAATGTATCCGTATGGGCGAACTCGCCGATATGAACGCGCTCGAAGAACGCCTTAAAGATATCGTTGAGTGGAAAAACCTTACGATAGTCGGCGTTTACGGCGCCGAACCCGTAAAACTTTCGGATATGACGGAACACCTTAAAAAGTACGGCGAAAAACTGTTGCCTTACGTCTGCGACACTTCCGTATTGTTAAACGACCTTGCGGAGCAGGGCAAAAACATAATGTTCGAAGCGCAACTCGGCGCGCTGCGCGACATAGACTTCGGCATTTATCCGTATACGAGTTCGTCTAACTCCATTGCCGCTTACGCACCCGTGGGCGCGGGTATTCCCAACCGCAAACTCGATTTGTCGATAGGCATAATGAAAGCGTATTCCACCTGTGTGGGCGAAGGTCCGTTCACCGTCGAATACTTCGGCGAAAAGGCGGAAGAACTGCGCAAAGCGGGCGGCGAATACGGCGCGGCTACCGGGAGACCGAGACGCGTAGGTCCTTTCGACGCGGTTGCGAGCAGGTTCGGAATCCGTATGCAGGGCGCGGACGAAATCGCGCTTACCAAACTCGACGTTTTAAGTTATGCGGACGAAATAGAAGTGTGCGTCGCTTACGACGTGGACGGAGAACGCATAACCGAATTTCCGCTTACCGCCACCCTTTCGCGCGCTAAACCCGTGTGCGTAAAGTTAAAGGGCTGGAAAAAGGACATAAGCGGTTGCAGAAAGAAAGAGGACCTGCCCGAAGAAGCGAGAGAGTATATCGCGTTCATAGAAAAATCTGTCGGTGCGAAAATCAAATACGTTTCCGTCGGCGCGGAGAGAGACGCGTATATCGTGATGTAATCAGGCGGTTTGGAAAGTTTTTTACCCGGGAGTTTTATGACGAGAGAGAGCGGATTGCTGTTGCCCGTGTTTTCGTTGCCGTCCGAGTACGGCATAGGCGACTTCGGCGAGCAATGTTACAGATTTATAGATTATCTTAAAAAAGCGGGGCAGAAAGTATGGCAGATATTGCCGCTCGTGCAGACGGGTTACGGCAATTCGCCCTATTCTTCCGTTTCCGCAAATTCGTTCAATCCGTATTTCATATCGCCCGAAGAACTCGTAAAACAAGGATTGCTCAAAGAAAACGAAATAAGTTTTTCGCTGTACGACGGCAAGTATATAGATTACGGGTTTTTATATTCGGTAAGGTTTCCGCTTTTAAAAAAGGCGTTTTCCCGTCTCGAAAAAAACTCGGGGCAATTCGCCCGTTACGTTGAGAGCGGCAAGGCTTTCGATTACGCGCTTTTTATGACTCTTAAATACGAGTCGGGACAGAAACATTTTTACGAATGGGAGAATAAGTATAAATATCGGGACGGCGCCGCGCTCCGCGAGTTTGCCGACAGTTACAGAGAAGAAATTCTGTTCTGGCAGTTCGTGCAGTACGAAGCGGAACGCGAGTGGAAAGCGGTCAAGGCTTACGCGAACGAAAACGGCGTAAAGATAATGGGAGATATGCCCCTTTACGTCGCGCACGATTCGGTAGACGTGTGGAAAAATCCTCGTCTTTTCAGGCTCGACGAAAACCTTATGCCAACCGACGTCGCGGGCGTGCCGCCCGATTATTTTTCCGAAAGCGGTCAACTGTGGGGTAATCCCGTTTACGATTACGCCGAACACGAAAAAGACGGCTTCCGTTGGTGGACGGAACGCGTTTTGAACGCGCTTAACGTTTTCGATCTGGTAAGAATAGACCATTTCAGGGGGCTTGACAGATTTTACAGCGTTAAGGCGGGCAGTCCCGACGCGCGTACGGGCGTTTGGGAAAAAGTCCCGTCGGACGGACTTTTTTCCGCAATCGGCAAAATAGCGGACGGCGACAGAATTATCGCCGAAGATTTGGGAATAATAGACGACGGCGTGCGCGAACTGCTGCGTAAAACGGGCTTTGCGGGTATGCGCGTTCTCTCTTTCGCTTTTAACGGTGAAAAAAACAACCCCTATCTTCCCGAACGCATAGAAGAGAATTCCGTGTGTTACACCGCCACGCACGATAACGACACGCTTATAGGCTTGATAGAGAATATGTCCGCGTGGGATAAAAACAACCTCGTCGCGGGGGTTAAAAACAGTATGGCGATAGCGGGAGTTGCGGGAGACGCGGACTGCGCCGATTCTCTCGCGGAACGCATAGCGGAACTCGGATTCGCGAGCGCGGCGAAACTGTTCGTGATTCCTATGCAGGACGTGCTTAAACTCGGTTCGGATTACCGCATAAACGAACCGGGAACGGTAAAACCGCAGAACTGGGCAGTTAAATTCGGATTCGGGTTTACCGACGGAACGGCGGAAAAGTTGAGAAAACTGTCGGAAAGATATCAAAGGTTGTAAAAAAAGAACGGGGGAGAAGCGTGAGTAAAAAAAGACTGACGGTTATTATCGTTCTCGCCGCGCTGACTGCGGCGACGCTTGCGTTCATCTGGGGCAATTCCGTACTCGGACGGGAAGCGTCCGCAAGCCAATCTTCGGGAATTTACGAAACGGTTGCCAAACCCGTGTTCGACGCCGTTCTCGGCGAAGACAAGGTTACGCACAACGATTTCAGAAAGATGACGCATTTTTGCGAGTTTATGCTGCTGGGATTAGAAGCGTGCGCGCTCGTCGCGGCGATTAAAACGCCGTTGTTTTTTAAAAAAGACTATCTGAAAATTTTGCCGTACGGCTTTTACGTCGCGTTTATCGACGAAACTATACAGGTGTTTTCGGGCAGGGGCGCGGAGATAAAAGACGTATGGCTCGATTTTTCGGGCTACGTCTGCGCTCTGTTTTTATCTTTCGTCGTATTCGTGATAACCGAACGGATTAAAGCGCGAAAATCCGAAAAATCCGCGGAGAAGACCTGCGGCGGCGCGGAAGAAGGGTTAAAGCCCGATAGCGGTGCGGAAGGCGGCGGAACGGAAAAATAAGAAATATAATACCGGAAACGGCTAAAAGAGAATATAACGGCTGAGCGGTAATAACGGTTAAAAAATAACAACGGTGCGCCCGCGCGACTTTTTTGTCGCGCGGGCGCGGGTTTTTTCGTTAAATCGGACGGATAAACGGACGCAGAGAGCGAAAAGGAGAACGGAGAGAACGAAAGCGCGGCTGAAAATTCGGCAAAAAACCGAATGCTCTGACAAACGCGAAAGGGCGCGGTATAAAAAAATAAAAGTTCGGAAATAATCGTATAAAAATTCAAGGAGTGTTTTATATGAACCCATTTAACGAACTACCCAAAACGGACAAGATAACGTACGCGTCGTGGAATTCCCGCGCGCCGAAAAGTTACGACAAAAACGCCGTATCGCCGTATACCAAAACGCGCGTGATTTTAATGAACGGCACGGAATTCGAGTCGGTCGGATTCCTTCATCACTTTCACCGCCATTGTCTGAATAACG
>CAMEHL010000028.1 GCA_945917475.1 uncultured Clostridia bacterium
TTACGATAATAGATAAAAAAGCCGTTTCCGACGGAGAAGACGGAAGCGCGGCTGAAAGCGGCGCGGGCGTTGAAAAGGAGAGCGGTGCGGATAACGACGGAGAAAACGTATGATTCTCGGCATAGACATAGGCAATACAAACATAAAATACGGCGTGTTCGACGGGGATAAACTCGTCGCGTCCTTTCGCGTTTCGTCGAGACTGACGAGAACGGCGGACGAATACGGCGCGGTTTTAGTAAACCTATTAAAAGACAAAGGCATTGACAAGACGGACATCGGCGGAATAATCGTGTCTTCCGTTATTCCTCCTCTTAATTACACCGTTTGTCATATGTGCGAATATTTCTTCGGAATTACGCCGCTTATGGTTGGTCCCGGTATCAGAACGGGACTGAACGTCAAAGTGGAAAATCCCAAAGAAGTGGGCGCGGACAGAATAGTGAACAGCGTTTCGGCATATAATAAATACGGAGGACCGATTGTCGTTATAGATTTCGGAACGGCAACGACTTTCAACGTTATAGACGGAACGGGCGCGCTTATCGGCGGCGTAATAGCACCGGGAATTAAAACCGCGCTCGAAAGTCTCGTTCACAATACGGCTCAGTTGCCAATGATAGAACTCCGTCCGCCTAAAAAGGCGATAGCGAAAACAACCGAAAGCAATATGCAGGCGGGCATAATATTCGGGTTTGCGGGGCTTGTGGACAATATTGTCGGCAAAATCCGCAAAGAACTCGGCGCGGACGACTTAAAGGTGGTGGCGACGGGCGGACTCGGCGAGATTATCGCCAAAGAATCGAAAACAATCGGTAAAGTGGACAGGACTCTGACTCTTGACGGGTTAAATATGATTTACGCGTTGAACGGCGATAAGGCGTGAGTATATGGAAAGCGTAAAAACGTGCGTTTCGGCTTTTTCGGGCGGAAACGCGTTGAATACGGAAAAGAAAATCGGAGGTTACAGTAAAATGAAAAAAGTAGGCGTTGCTATTTTGGGACTTGGAACGGTAGGCGGAGGTGTTTACAAAATTCTGACCGAGAAGAAGGAATACTTCAAAAGGACGCAGAACCTTGACGTAACCGTCGAATGCGTTATGGAACGCAACGTGGAAAGAGCCGTTTCTCTCGGCGTGGACAAGTCGGCAATTTCCGCAAATATAGAAGAAGTGATAGGCAATCCCAACGTCGACGTCGTCGTAGAAGTGATAGGCGGCGTTGAACCGTCGAGAACTTTTGTTCTTAAAGCGCTTATGAGCGGCAAAACGGTCGTTACTTCTAACAAAGAACTGTTCGCGAAATGCTGGCCGGAACTCGAAGAAGAAGCACGCAAGACCAACGCGGGGCTGTTATTCGAAGCAAGTTGCGTGGGCGGCGTGCCTATTATAAGGGTTTTGCAGGACGGTATGCAGGCAAACGAGATTTTATCGCTTAAAGGCATAATAAACGGCACGACCAACTATATTCTTACCAAGATGGCTTTGGAAGGCTCGTCTTACGAAACCGCACTCAAAGAAGCGCAGAAACTCGGCTATGCGGAATTCAATCCTACCGCCGACGTAGAAGGTTTCGACGCGGCTTACAAACTTTCTATTTTAGCGAGTCTTGCTTTCAATACCAAGATAAGTTATACCGACGTTTACAGAGAAGGAATTACCGCCGTCGATAAAGAAGATATCGCGTACGGCAAAACTATGGGGTATACGCTTAAACTGCTCGCGATAGGCAAAAACGGAGCGGACGGCGTAGACGTAAGGGTTCACCCCACGTTTATCAAAAACGACAATCCGCTCGCGAGCGTAAACGACTCTTTTAACGCCGTTCATCTCGTAGGCGATTCCGTCGGCGAAATTATGCTTTACGGCAGGGGTGCGGGAGAATTGCCCACGGGCAGCGCGATTGTTTCCGATATAATCTTTGCGGCGAAACACGCCGAAAACTTTTATACCTGCTTTAAGAATAACGAAAAAGGCAATAAAGAAACGGTTTTCGTCGGCGACTTCGTTACCAAATATTACGTCAGACTTTCCGCGAAAGACGAAGCGGGGGTTATGGCAAAAATCGCGGGTACGTTCGCTAAAAACAACGTTAGCCTTGAAGAAGTAAAACAGATTTCTTCCGAGAAAGGCAAAGCGGAAATAATCGTGGTTACGCACCCCGCGAAAGAGAGCGTTATCAAGAAAACTCTCGAAAAAATCAACGCGCTCGAAGAAGTATTCGCCGTAAAGGGCAATATAAGAATAGAAGACTGACGGGTATAAACGGCTGAATTTTATTGGCTGAACTTTATAGGCAAAAACCGACGGCGGCAACGTAAAGTTGCCGCCGTATATTTTAAGCGTAACCGTATATTTTGCGTTCGGCTTGCCGTTTTCTAATCTTCATAAGTTTCGGGCATAAACTTCCGATAGCGCAAAGGCATATAACCTCTCTGTTGTTTTTCGTTTTTGCGTTCTTTTACGTTCACTTCTTTATAATATTTTTTCCACAGTTTTTCAAATTCGGTTTCGTTTTCCGATTCCCTGAAGTTTGCGGCAAGGTCGGTACGGTCGAATTTAAGCCTGAATCCGTCCGATACGGCGATTACGCCGCGCTTTACGTCGTGAATAATGAAAGGCAACCCCGAAAACCTTTGGAGAAAGTGCTGCGCGAGCAGTTGCGTTACGTCGTTATCGGGCGAATATCTTGCGTAAATAACCCCGTTTTCCGATTCTTTAAACCTTAAAAAACCCGTCATAAGGTGGCGTTCTGCAAGAACTTTTCTTTCCGTAAACACGAATTCCGACACGACGGGGTCGGAAAGGTTTTTACAGACGTTTTTGCGCGCCGACAACGTTTTATACGCAAAGTTGAACGCAAGCAGCATTACGTTGTTTTTGCACGACAAAAGGCATACTTTTATAGAAGTAAGCACGGACGCGCCGCCGTATTTAACGAGTGCGTCCGCAACCCGCGCGGCGTTGGTTTCGTCCGCTTTTCCGTCTGCGGTAATTTTTATGAAACGCGCGCCGAGTTCGGGTTGATAGTTGCTCCCGTCGGTAACGTCGTCGGGAATTATTTTTTCCGTGAAACTGTAATACAATGCGCGCAAAATCCCGTTCACGGTTTTTTCAGTAACGAATATCGTCATAATTCACCCGTAAGCGCGGAGATAGCGGGGGACGGCGAGTATCCGTAGAGAGACGGTCGTTCGCCCGCGTAAAGTTGCCCGCGCGAAAACCGTTCGTCGAACATTGAAATCTGTCCGTTCGCCGCATACTGCGGTTCGATAAGAAAGTCTTTGACCGATTCGCCTTCCGTTCCCGTAAACTTTCCGCCGCACGTTATAAAGTGTTTTGCGCGTTTAAGCGCAACGCGCATACGTTTAAGATCGTCGAAACCGAGTTTAGCATATTTTCTCGCCGCAACTATCCGCATCGCGCTCCTTACGCCTATTCCGGGAACGCGTACGAGCATAGCGAAAGACGCCGAGTTGATTTCCACGGGGAAAAGATCTGCGTGTTTTAACGCCCACACGCTTTTCGGGTCGTATTCGAGCGGCAGATTGCCGTCGTTGTCGGTTATTTCTTCCGCGGTAAAACCGTAAAACCTGAGCAGCCAGTCCGCCTGATAAAGTCGGTGTTCGCGGATTTTCGGGACGGGATTTAAGGGCAGATACGGGTTGTCGGGGTTAGTCGGGATATAAGACGAATAGTATATGCGTTTAAGACGGTAATTTTTGTACATATATTCCGTGAGTCTGAGAATATGCGCGTCGCTTTCGGGAGACGCGCCGATTATCATCTGCGAAGTCTGTCCCGCGGGCAGAAAATTCTTTTTGCTGCGGAATTCTCCGTATCTTTCGGCGGCAAGCATTTTCATAGGCGCGATAATCGCGTTTTTTTCTTTTTGCGGCGCGAGCAGTTTAAGGCTTTTCTCGCTCGGCAGTTCTATATTGAAACTCATTCTGTCCGCGTAGAAAGCCGTCCGCTCCACCAAAAGACTGTCCGCGAACGGAATCCCTTTGACGTGAATATAACCGTTAAAACGGTAAATCACCCGCAGTTTTCTTACCGTTTCAAACAGCAGTTCCATAGTGTAATCGGGACTTTTCACCACGGCGGAAGACAAAAACAACCCTTCGATATAATTGCGCTTGTAAAACTGCATAACGAGTTCGCATATCTCGTCGGGGAATGCGGTCGCTCTCGGTGTGCAGAGCGACCTGCGGTTCACGCAGTAAGCGCAGTCGTAAACGCAATCGTTCGACATTAAAATTTTCAGTAGCGAAACGCACCGCCCGTCGGGAGTGAAACTGTGGCAAATTCCTGATAAACAAGCGTTTCCGAGTTCTCCGCTCTTAAACTTTCTGTCCGAACCCGAAGACGAACACGAAACGTCGTATTTAGCCCCGTTAGTGAGTATGGTAAGCCTTTTTTCGTCGAGCATTGTTTTCTCCTTTGCGTAAACGGGTGAAATACGCCCGCGCAATTTAACCTTATACGTATAATAACAGGTCTTTTTGAAAAAGTCAAACAAATGTTCGTGTTTTATAAAAAATATGTTTGGTAAAATCCGGTAAATTTTTAATGCTGAAAAACTTACGCCGAAAAAGGGCGAACGGGGTAATCCGAAAAGGCAGAAAACGGACGCGGCAAGTGTAAACTCCGCGCCGATTACGTAATGGAAGATTAAAAATACCGAAAAATAAACGAAAACAACGATAAGCGGTTAAGCGGTCATATTATCGCGTTTTTTATAAACTCTCACGGCAAGCACGCTCATATCGTCTCGCTTTGCGCCGCCCGTCAGGGAAATTGCCTTGTTAAGCATTTCGTCTGCGAGATTCTGCGGATTTTTGGCGGGAACTTTACGCAAAAAATCTATAACTTCCTGCGAAGAACCGAACGCGTCCGATATTCCGTCCGTGGTAAGCACAATCATATCGCCGTCCGACAGCGGCGCGCTGCATACCGAAGGTTTCAGTTCGGATAAAATACCGAGCGGCAGGGTGTTTCCTTCGATTATTCTTACTCCGCCGTTTCCGACGATAAACCCGTAAGGAGAGCCGTATTTGATAAAATCCGCGCTGCAACTTTTAAGGTCGATTACCGAAACGTCGAGTGCGGTAAAAGAGTCTTCCGCGTTTATTGACAGCAGTTTATTTACCGTGTTGAGAATAAGTTCGCTTTCCATACCCGCTTTATAAAAACTCTCTATTAAAGACAGAGAGACGGAAGAAATCGCCTCGGCGTCCGTGCCGCTGCCCATGCCGTCTGATAACGCCACCAAAAACTTGTTTTCGGATATTCTCGATACGGCGTGCGTATCTCCGCTTAATTCCGAGCCGTCTTTGGTAACTTTGGAAACGCCGAATACCGCGTCGTAAGCAGGCGCTTTTTTAAATACGAGATAAAATTTATCTTCGGTAACGTTAGTCTTTTCGGTTAAGGTCATCGAAAATCCCACGGTTTTATCTATAACAGTCTGAAGTTTCCCCACGGTGAATTCTTTCATAGCGAGTATAAGACACAGCGTCGTGTTTTCGCCTTCGCCGTAAACGAGCAGTTCGCTTGCGAAAAACCCGTTTTTCAAAAGATTTCCCGCGAGCGTTCTTTCAAGTTTGCTCTGGTATTTTAAAAGCGCGCCCGATTCGAGCGCAAGTCCCCTTAAAATTTCCGAAACGCCTTCCGCTTCTTCGGCAATCAGTTGCCTGCCCGTCGCGAGATTAGACGCGTTAAGCGCGTAAGACCTGTATTCGGACAGCATTTTGTTTAAACCGAAAGTCATTTCGCTCAGTTTAACGCATTTATCGCCGAGCGACGACGGAACGTCTATAAGCGAAATTTTTCCCTTTGCGAGACCTACGTCTACCATTTTGGATATTTCTTCTTCCGCGTCGTATTCGAACTTTTTGCATTGACCAAAACAGGGGCAGGCTTTGCATACGTTAAGCCTTATTTCTTTAATCATAGCGATTTTGGAGCGTTCGGGAGACGAACCGTTTTTTCTGAACGCCGAAAAAGCCCAAGCCATTTCCGTGAACACGCCCGACAGTTCGTAAAGCCTGTTGGAGAGCATCAGTCTGTTTCTGTTTATGGTTGTTCGGACGAGTTGTTTTTCGCGGAAAGCGCAAAGTTTTTCTTTAAACGCGGCGAACGGCTTTGGCGGGATAACGGTAAAAAACGCCGCGGCTATTATGACGGGTAGAAATTCCGACAGAGTATAGCCGTTATACACGCCGAAAATATATTCCACTATAAAATCGCAAAGCGGAACGGCTACCGCTGCCGCGTATCTCGACAGTCCCGAAAATCCGTCCGCGATGACGCCCGTTATCATAACGGCGGCAACGTATCTTATATCTCCGTAATATACCGCAAGACTTATTCCGAGTATGGCGGACAGATAAGTACCGAGTCCGAATCTGAACAGATAGCACGCGCATAATATCGTGAAAAACACTATGCCTTTCCATAAAAAAGGAGAAACGAGATTGCATATTCCTATGCCCGCCGTTACCGCGACCGCGGCAACCGACGCTAATTCGTCGTAAGAAAATTTGATTTTAAGACCTTTTTCGCTCAACGCTTTAAGGGCTATATACAAAACGAGAGACAGAAAAGACGAAACGAGCGTTACCACGGCGCGTTTTTCAAACGGAACGTTATCGGCAGTGTCGCCGATAATAAGAAAGCCTATAAGCGAAATAGCGGTAAAAACCGCCGTTTCGAGTTTTATTTTAATTTTAAATCTTGAATAAACGAGTTTAACGAGTATGAGAAAGGACGCCGAAACGGCGAGCGCAGGCAAAATTCCGTACGCACCCTGAATTACCGCCGCGGCGATAAGCGCGGCGAAAGAAAGTATAACGTTACAACCCGAATTGATTGCCGCGGCGAAAAGAGCCGACGAATAGGGGAAAATTTCCGGTTCGAGTTTATTGAAAATCATAAAACCCGATAGTAGCAGAATATATTTTAATACGGAAAGATAATTCAAAGGTTTTTTTCTCGTTTTCATAGTTTCACCAAAAAAAATTTTCAGTTACATTTTATATGAGAAAACCGCGCGGTTTTTGCATTTTATTGACTGAAAATGCGGTAATTTGATATAAAAGGCGAAAACGCACTTTTAATCCGCCGAAATAATTATTAAAAACCCTTTGATTTTTCCGACGAAATAATGTAATATATAAGGAAAGAATTCAATGATTAATGTGGCGATAGCGGGTTACGGCAATCTCGGCAAGGGCGTTGATATTGCGTTAGAAAAAAGCGCGGATATGCGCTGCGTGGGAATATTTACAAGAAGAAACCCGCGAGACGTAAAATCGGTTACGGGCAGCAGCGTGTATGCCGTATCCGATATACGCGATTTTAAAAACAAAACGGACGTTCTCGTGCTGTGCGGCGGGAGCGCGTGCGACCTTCCGCAGACCGCGGCTGAACTGTTAAAGGATTTTAACACCGTCGATACGTTCGATACTCACGCAAAGATTCCCGCATACAGCCGCAAACTCGACGAAACGGCGAAAAAATACGGAAAAACGTGTATGTTTTCCGTCGGTTGGGACCCCGGATTGTTTTCGGCTGCGAGACTTTTATTCGACAGCGTTCTTAAAGACGGCAAAAGTTATACGTTCTGGGGTAAGGGCGTGTCGCAAGGGCATTCCAACGCCGTTAAAGAAATTCCGGGCGTAAAAAGGGCGATTGCATATACCGTTCCGCGGACTGACGCCGTAAGAGCGGCTTTTGCAGGCGAAAACCGCGACTTTACCGTGCGTGAAAAGCATTACAGAGAGTGTTACGTCGTTTTAGACGAAAGAGCCGACGAGGACAGAACGAGAGAATACATAAAGTCTATGCCTGACTACTTTTCAGATTACGACACTGACGTGTTTTTCGTGTCGGAAGAAGAGTTTTTGCTCAATCACGCGCAGTTGCCGCACGGCGGAGACGTAATCCGTTCGGGAATAACGTCCGCCGGTAAAAAGACGGTTTTGCAATTTTCGCTCAAAACGGACAGCAATCCCGAGTTTACGGGCGGTATAGCAGTCGCGGCGGCGCGCGCGGCATATAAGTTAAGCAAGAAAGGATTAAAAGGCGCGTTTTCGGTTTTCGACGTTCCGCTCAGATATTTTTCCGATAGAGACGACGAATATATAAGAAAAACGTTTTTATGAAATTATGAAATACTGTATAAGGAGTTATTATGGCTACCGCAAAAGACAAAACCGTTAAAAGAACGGTAAAGAAAGAAGTTGAAAAAACGGTCAGGAAAAACAAGGGCGGCGCAATTGCCGTTCTGTTTGCTTTTCTGTTTTTCGCCGCGGCGGGTTTTCTTACGGCAATGCTGATTACGAAAAACGACGGGCTTAAACTATACGACGACCGTAAAAGCGTTTCGCTTAAAACAGGCGAGATTTACGAAGAAAAAGGCGCGTCGCTTACCGTGTTCGGAAAAGACGTGAGTTCGCTCGTAACGATTACCGTTTACGACGAAGACGGCAACGCCGTGCAGTCGCCCGATACTTCCGCCCAAGCGGAATACAGCGTGGTATACAGCGTAGACGCTGAAAAAGCGACGGATTTTTTCGTTAAGTTGTTTATAGGCAAATACAAAAATTACAAACAGGTGCGGCAGATCACCGTAACGGAAGCGTAAGGAGTTCTACTATGGCAAAAGCAAAGAAGTTAAGCGGCGGCGTAATATTTTTTCTCGTTATAGTTTTTTCCGTAATCGGTTTTGCGGCGGGTTTCTGGGGATACGGCTTTTACGGTTCGCAAACGCCGTTAAAGGGCGACGTTTATTATTCCGGCGGTTTGTCTATTCATTTTCTTGAATTAGGAAACGGAAAGTCCGGGGATTGTATTTATATTAAAGCGGGCGAAAACGATATTCTCGTAGACGGCGGTTCGCGTACGGGAAGTGTTGAAACTATAAAAAAATATGTAGATAACTATTGTTTCGACGGGGTTTTGGAATACATTATCGTTACGCACGCAGACAGAGATCATATTGCGTGTTTTGCGGGAGATAATACTAATAAGAGTATTTTCGATTACTATAAGTGCGATACCATAATAGATTTTAATTTGACTAATAAAGATAATACAGGAACTAGTACTTATTCGCGATATTTGCAAAAACGCGACGAAGAGGTTAAAAAAGACGGTGCTAAACATTATACCGCGCTCGATTGCTGGAAAGAGCGAAACGGGGCAAAAAGGGTTTACGAGCTTGCGGGTAATATTACTTTGGAGATTTTGTATAATTATTATTATGAAAATAAATCCTCTGACGAAAATAATTATTCCGTATGTTTTATGTTAAAACAAGGCGACAGAAACTTTCTTTTTACCGGAGATCTTGAAAAAGACGGCGAAGACCGTTTGGTCGATAATAACGAGCTGTCGCAAGTTGAATTATTTAAGGCGGGGCATCACGGTTCTAAAACCTCTTCAAACGAAAAACTGCTTAAAGTGATAAAGCCTAAAATAGTGTGCGTATGTTGTTGCGCGGGAAGTGTAGAGTATCTTACGAATAAAGAGCAAAATCTTTCAAACAGCTTTCCTACGCAGGATTTTATAAACAGAATCGCGCCTTATACAGATAAAGTTTACGTAACGACTATGATAGACGTTGTGTTTAACGGCGAAAAATACGTTGATAGCGGCGATTATAAACTTATGAATGGTAATATCGTCGTAACGGCAAAAAGGACGGGTGTTACCGTCGAGTGTTCAAACAACAACACCGTTCTGAAAGATACGGAGTGGTTCAAAGCGAACAGGGTATGTCCCGACGCGTGGAAAGCGGCTTAAACAATATGAACGGAGTATGGAACAGCGGATTTGATCCCGTAATCGACGGGAAAAGCGAAGTTTTGATTTTAGGCAGTTTTCCGTCCGTCAAATCGCGCGAAGTCGGGTTTTATTACGGCAATCCGCAAAACAGGTTCTGGAAAACGCTTGAAAAAGCGTTGCGGGACGACGTTCCCGACGATACCGACGGAAAAATCGCTTATTTGTTAAGGCATAAAGTCGCGTTGTGGGACGTTTTTTCTCAGGCGAAAATAAAAGGCAGCAGCGACGCGGACATTACCGCCGTCACGGGCAGAAAGGCGGACGTTGTTAAACTCTTAAACGCCCACCCGTCGATAAAAACGGTTATTTTCAACGGAAAAAAGGCGTTTGCGACAGCCGTTGAAACTGTTAAAGGTTTGGCGGAAATCAGGCTTTTTACTTCGACAAGCCCCGCTAATTCGCGCTTTGACGAAAAGCAATGGGTTACGAGCCTTAGAGAAATTTTGAAAATTAAAGAATAAAACGATTAAATTTCTTCATACTAACCGTAAGACGGAGGCAGATTATGCAGGATACGGGAATGGTAAGAAGAATCGACGAGTTGGGCAGGGTGGTTATCCCCAAAGAGATAAGAAAAACGTTAAGGATAAAAGAGGGCGATCCGCTCGAAATATATACGGATAAAGAAGAACTCGTTTTAAAAAAATATTCTCCTATGGCGACTCTCGGAGATTTTTCGTCGTCGGTTGCGGAAGGAATAGAAAAAATAACCGACAACTCGTGCATTATAACCGATACGGACAAGGTATTGTTTGTTTCGGGAAAGGATAAATCGTTAGAAGGCAAAAACCTGTCCGATAAAATGAACGGAATAATGAAAGAAAGGAAAAGCGTTCTTATATCGTGCGGGGACGGCGGCGAAGCCGTTAAAATCACGGACTCGGACAAGGGCGCGGAAAATCAGATTATCGTGCCCATAGTTTCAAACGGCGATTGTTACGGAACGGTGGTGGTGTTCGATAACGATAAAACCAGGCGTTTTAATTCGGGCGACGTAAAGTTTGCAAGACTATGCGCGTTCGTGCTTTCAAAGCAGTTCGAAAACTGAAAATCGGAAAAGCCGCGCGTCGGCTTTTTCTTTTTCGGTTTTTACATATGAAAAGCGAAAGCAAAAAAATTTTTTCGGGCGCGGCAATTCTCGGTGCGGGCGCGTTCATAGCGAAATTGCTTGGCGCGATTTACCGCGTCCCGCTTACCGCGATAATAGGGAGCGACGGTCTCGGTCTGTATCAGATGGTTTTTCCCGTTTACGTCGTTTTGTTGGAATTTTCCGGCGCGGGCGTTCCGGGGGCGTTGTCTAAAATAGTCGCAAACGACAAAGCGGACGCGTTGCGCGCGCGTAATTACCTTAAAACCGCACTTAAATTCTTTTCGGTTTTAGGTCTCGTTTTTACGGTCTTAACGGCAGTTTTCTCCGAAAAAATCGCCGAGTTGCAAGGGGACGGCAGAGCGGCATATCTGTATCTTGCAATATCGCCGTCAGTTTTTTTCGTTTGTCTAATTTCGTGTTTCAGGGGTTATTTTCAGGGTCTTATGAATATGACTCCGACCGCGGTTTCTCAAATAGTTGAGCAAACGGTAAAACTTATATGCGGACTGATATTTTCGCATATCTTTATGCCTGACATAACGCTTGCTGCGGCGGGTGCTGCGCTCGCCGTTACTATATCGGAAGCGGCGGCTTTTATATGGCTTTTTCTTTGTTACAAAAAGAGTGTTAAAAAGTATCCTCTTTCCTTTGCCGCCGAAAGAAAAGGCGCAAACGGCAAACGACTTAAAAAAATCGTCGGAAGCGTTATTCCCGTAACTCTCGTCGGGGTTGTTCTTCCTTTGTCTCAGGTCGCGGACAGTTTTATAATTATCAATTCGGTTATGAAATATTCCGACAGGGCGACTGCTCTTTTCGGCGTTTTTTCGGGCGTGGCGATGACCGTTATAAATTTACCCGTATCCGTTTGTTACGGCGTTGCCGTAACCGCCATACCGTCCGTATCGGGCGCAAAATCACGCGAAGAAAGCGTAAAAAACTCG
Source organism: uncultured Clostridia bacterium (assembly GCA_945917475.1). Lineage (GTDB taxonomy): Bacteria > Bacillota > Clostridia > Christensenellales > Borkfalkiaceae > UBA1259. The sequence continues at coordinate 11,883 of CAMEHL010000028.1, forward strand.
AAAAAGTGCTTGCTTTTTACTCTTGCTTTGTCCGTTCCCGCCGCCGCGGCGTGCTTTATTTTTGCTCCGCTTGTCGTGAGATTATTGTTTTCCGGGTTAAATTCAGGCGACGCGGAAACTGCGATAAACCTTATAAAAATTCTCTCGGTAAACGTTGTTGCGGCGTCTTTGCTTCAAACGGTTAACGCTGTACTTATAGGCAGAAACAAACTTTACGCGCCGACTGTCGGAATGGCGGCAGGGGTTGCGGTAAAAACTCTTCTTCTCGTTTTGCTCGTGAGAGAACCCCGAATAAACGTTTATGGCGGAGCGGCGGCTTTAATCGCTTGCTATTTCGTCGCTAATCTGCTAAACTTTATATCGACGTTTACTATTGAAAAACGCAAGGAGAGTTATGGAAGTAAAATCTCTCGTGTCGGGGAGAACGACTGTTGAAAACAACGTGCTTATCGCGCCTATGGCGGGATATACCGATTTCGCGTTCAGAAGTCTCGAAATAAGTCTCGGCGCGGGGCTTACTTTTACCGAACTCGTCAGCGCGAAAGGCCTTTTTTACGGGGCGAAAGGCACGCGCGAACTGCTTTACACGGGAGAAGATTTGCCCGACGAAACGATTTATGCGGAAAACAGGAATAAAACCGCGGCGCAGATTTTCGGTGCGGACGCTTATTATATGCGCGCGGCTTGCGAGAGCGAATACTTAAAAAATTTTGAAATCGTAGATATAAATATGGGTTGTCCCGTGCCGAAAGTGTTTAAAAACGGCGAAGGAAGCGCGTTGCTTGCCGATATAAACAGGGCTGAAAGAATAGTTTCGGAATGCGTTAAAAGCGGGAAAACGATAACCGCCAAAATAAGGACGGGGCTTATACGCGGAGACGACGTTGCGGCGGATTTTGCAAAGATGGCGGAAAACGCGGGCGCGGCGATGGTAACCGTGCACGGCAGAGTGAGAGAAGCCTATTATTCGGGCGAGCCGGATTTTGCCGCGATTGAAAAGGCGAAGCGCGCCGTTAAAATTCCCGTCGTTGCAAACGGCGGAATATTTACCGTTAAAGACGCCGACGATATGATTTCAAAAACGGGCGCGGACGGCGTGATGCTTGCGCGCGGAGCGGTGGCAAACCCTTTTCTCGTGGCGGAACTGACGGGAAAAACCACGGATATGACTTTACTTCGGTTTGTTTTAAGTCAATTATCCGTTATGACCGAGCGTTACGGTGAAAAGCGTGCGGTTGCGGAATTCAGAAAATTCGTGCCCTATTACGTTAAGGGTGAAGAGGGCTCTAAATCCTGCCGCGTAAAACTTATGAAATGCGAAAGCGTGAGTGAGATTGTGGATATATTGAAAGAGATTTTGTAACGGCGCTCCATAATCGTTTAACAAAACAGCCCTTTCCGACAATAAAATGTTAGAGAACGTTTTTTCGGAGAGTGGATATGCGGTTATGTTTCGTAACGTGCGATTCTGTAAACGCCGTATGGCAGGAAAAACTCGGTGCGGTCGCGGGCAACGACTTGCTTGTGTTCGGATTCAACGGGCTTGGTCTGGTAAGTTATAAAAAAGAACTCGGCGGCGAGACCGAATATTTTCAGGATATAGCGAAATTATCCC
>CAMEHL010000029.1 GCA_945917475.1 uncultured Clostridia bacterium
AACCTTGTAAAGTCTGACCGATTAGCGGCGCAGCGATAGGGAATTATCGCTGCGCCGCAACTATATTTGCCTAAATTATACCGCCTACAAAGTTATATTTGCTTTCGGCAAAGCGATTTATTTGCTCCGTTTCGTCGTAAAATTACCGTATTTTTCCGTTATTTACATCTTTTCCGCTAAATATTTTCGTAAAAATCACGCACAATAACCGTATGAAAAGAAAATTTAAAAAGGCAGTTCTCGCGGTTTTGGCGGTAGCGTTCACGTTCGCGCTGTTTTTTGCGGTAAGTCCTATAAAAGAGATGGCATACGCCGGCGGAACACGCGCGGCGGGCGCGGCATACGGCTCTGCCGTCGGCACAACCGAAAACGCGGCGGTAATTGCGGAAAAACCGACGAAAAAAGAGCGCAAACGCAAGAAAATTCCCGAAGAACTTGAAAACGCCATATCGGCGAAACCTTTTCTGCTGCACGGCGAACCCGCACTTGCCGTGCTTACGGGGAAGGGGGAAAACTATAAGGCGGACGTGATTATTCACGTGGTTAAAGACGGTAAAATCCTTTACGGAATAAAGGCGGAAGACGGTTATTCTCCCACGATAAACTTTTTCGACTTCGGCGGGGAAGAGAAATTCCTGTTTTATTCTTCCGAAACGGGCGGAAGCGGCGGCTACGGCAACTATTCCGTGTACCGTTTAAGAGAAAACGGGAGCGACGAAATTTATAACGTAACTTCTTCGGATACGGCGGCTTTTACGGGCGAATTTGCGAGCGGCGGCAAAATGATATTAAAAAACGTCGCCGAGAACGGTTCGCTTAGCGTAGACGTAACGTATATGCAAAAGGACTTTTACGACAAGGTTTTCGACAAAGACGGCAACCCGACGGGCGAACCCGTAAACGTAAACGCCGTTTCGGCGGTGTTTCCCTATTATAACGGCGCGACGGGGCAGTTCGGACTTATGACTTACCGTTCGGTAACGGCGGTCGCGGAAGTAAACCGCTTAGGCTATATCACGCAGAATCTCGTTTACGACGGCGGCTCGTTCAAGACCTTATTTACCGATTTTTCCATAAGTCTGTAATCCGCCGCGAAGAAAAGCGGAACAATACGGAAACCGCATAAGGAAAAGCAAAACGCCGCTTAAAACAAGCGAAAACCACACTAAAAAAACGAAAAACGCCGCGCTTAAAAGCCGAAAAACTGCGCGCTAAAAAACGAAACCGCTAAAACCATAAAAACCCACGAAAAAGCGCCGCCCGTAAACGAAAGTTTACGGGCGGCTTTCTTGCCGAAAAACCGCGCACTTATATCGACTTACAACGCCGAAGCGGTAATTATACAGGTAACTCCGTTAAAGCGACCTTATGGCACACGCGTTTATCCGTTTAGTGCTGCTGCATTCCTGCTCTGACACGGTTCGCGGGAACGCGTTGCACAAGACCTTAACATCAACGCCCCTTATATAATTCGGCCTTCCACGCGGTAAGCCTCTGATAAGCGTTCTGCTCCGCTGAGCGAATTGCGGATTACAGGGCATCGCTGGCTCCCCGCATAGCGCGGTAGGTATATTCTATATCAAAATAAAAAATAAAGCAAGTTTTTTAAGCGAAAAAAACGAAAACAGGTTAAAATTAACTTTACAAATCGGACAAATATCTTTATACTTATAAGTGTTTAAATAATAACTCTTAATTTTACGGGAGCGAAAAAATGTATAAAAAAGTTGACACTTCGCTGAACTTTCTCGACAGAGAAAAAGAAGTTCTCGAATTCTGGAAAGAAAACGGGATATTCGAAAAGAACGTCGCGGAAAACGACGGGCAGAAAGAATTTACCTTTTACGACGGTCCGCCGACCGCTAACGGCAAGCCGCATATCGGGCATATTTTAACGCGCGTTATAAAAGATATCATACCGCGCTATCACGTTATGAAAGGCGAACACTGTTTAAGAAAGGCTGGGTGGGATACGCACGGACTTCCCGTCGAACTCGAAGTGGAAAAACTTCTCGGTATAGACGGAAAAAAAGAGATAGAAAAATACGGCATAGAACCCTTCGTCAAAAAGTGCAAAGAATCCGTCTGGAAATATAAGACGGAATGGGAAAAGATGAGCGACCGCGTCGGGTACTGGGCGGATATGGAAAATCCGTATATTACCTACGACGACAAGTATATAGAGTCGGAATGGTGGGCGTTAAAGCAAATAGCCGAAAAGGGACTTTTATACAAAGGCTATAAAATCGTGCCTTACTGCCCGCGTTGCGGAACGGCTCTTTCTTCTCACGAAGTCGCGCAAGGGTATAAAGACGTCAAAGAGACGTCCGTTTTCGTCGGATTTAAAGCGAAGTTTAAGGAAAACACTTATTTTCTCGCCTGGACGACGACGCCCTGGACTCTTCCCAACAATATGGCGCTCTGTATGCACCCCGCGGAAACTTACGTCGAGATAGAAGTCGCGGACGGCACGCATTATATTCTTGCGAAACCGCTCGTCGGCAAGTATTTCGAAGATTACCGCATCGTCGCCGAAAAGACGGGTAAAGAATACGAATATTACGAATACGAACCGCTTTTCGACTTTGCGCTTAAAGACATAGCGGCAAAAGGGCAGAAAGCGTATTTCGTTACCAACGCCGAATACGTTACGATGGAAGACGGCACGGGTATCGTTCACATCGCGCCCGTTTACGGCGAAGACGACCATATCGTCGGGGACAGATACAATCTTCCGTCGATAAGGCTGGTAGAACCCGATGGAAAACTCGATTCGCGTTGCGGCAAATTTGCGGGGATTTTCGTCAAAGACGCCGACAAACTCATTATAAAAGACCTGAAAGAACGCGGACTCCTGTTTAAGACGATGGAATTTACGCATAGTTATCCGTTCTGCTGGCGTTGCGACACTCCGCTTATATACTATCCGAGAGAGAGTTGGTTCATAAAGATGACCGCGGTAAAGGACAGACTTTTAGCGGTGAACGATTCCGTCAACTGGATACCCGAAACGATTAAAAAGGGCAGAATGGGCAACTTCCTCGAAAACGTTATCGACTGGGGCATCTCGCGCGAACGGTATTGGGGAACGCCGCTCCCCGTATGGGTGTGCGACAAGTGCGGCAAAATACACGTAGTCGGCTCTAAAAAAGAACTTAAAGACCTTTGCGGAATAGAAGGCGATATAGAACTTCACCGCCCGTATATAGACGACTGCACGTTTAAGTGCGACTGCGGCGGTACTTTCGTGCGCGAAAAAGACGTTATCGACTGCTGGTTCGATTCGGGCTCTATGCCTTTCGCGCAGTTCCACTATCCGTTTGAAAACAAAGAGTTGTTCGAAAAGCATTTCCCCGCGGACTTCATTTCGGAAGCGATTGATCAGACGCGCGGCTGGTTTTATACGCTTATAGCGGTTTCCACCTTGCTTTTCGATACCGCGCCTTTTAAAAACTGCATTGTTTTAGGGCACGTCAACGACAAAAACGGAATAAAAATGAGCAAACACAAGGGCAACGTCGTAGACCCGTGGAGCGTTCTCGACAAACAGGGCGCTGACGCGGTAAGGTGGTATTTCTATACGGCGTCCAATCCGTGGCTCCCGTCGAGATTTTACGACGAAGCGGTTTCCGAAGCGCAGAGAAAATATATGGGCACGCTCTGGAACACTTACGCGTTTTTCGTGCTTTACGCCGATATCGACGGCTATAATCCGTCCGAATACGATATTAAAAAATGCAGGTTGACGCTTATGGACAAGTGGATTTTGTCCGGGCTTAACACGCTTATAAAAACCGTGGACGCGGGACTTGCCGCTTACGACATAACGGGCAGCGCGAGAGCGCTTTCCGCGTTCGTTGACGAACTGTCCAACTGGTACGTCCGCCGCGGCAGGGAAAGATATTGGGGACACGGTATGACGGAAGACAAGGCGGCGGCTTACACCACGCTTTATACCGTTCTCGTAACCGTTGCGAAACTCTCCGCGCCTTTCACTCCGTTTATGTCCGAGAGCATTTACCGCAATCTCGTACCCGATTTCTATAAAGACGCGCCCGTATCCGTTCATCTGTGCAAATTCCCGACGGCTGACGAAAGCGCGATAGATAAAGAACTCGAAGAAGGCATGAACTACGTTCTCGACATAGTGGTTTTAGGTCGCGCTGCGAGAAATTCGTCCAACATCAAAAACCGTCAACCGCTTTCAAAGGTGTTCGTGTGCGCGGACAAAATGAAAAAACTGCCCGCCGAACTCCTTAATATCGCGAAAGACGAACTCAACGTTAAGGAAATAGAAATCGTATCCGACGCGGGCGAATTCGTGTCTTATAAAATCAAACCGCAACTCAAAACGTTAGGACCTAAATACGGCGCGAAACTCGGCAAGATAAGAAAATTGTTCGAGACGTGCGACGCGAAAGCGGTTGTGGACGCGGTGAAAAACGGCGGAATTTACAAGACCGTTCAGGACGGCGACGAATTCGAATTTGCCGAATCCGACCTGCTTATCGAAACGGCGAGCCGCGAAGGTTTCGTGTCGGCAAGCGATTACGGGGTTACCGTCGTTATGGATACGCGCGTAACGCCCGAACTTTTAGCGGAAGGCGTGGAAAGGGAACTCATCTCCAAAATTCAGTCTATGCGTAAAGAAGCGGGATTCGAAGTTACCGACAGAATAACCGTAAACTACGTAACGGACGACGCGGGCGTCAGAAACGCTCTCGAAAACGGAAAAGACTTGAAAACCGTCGTGCTTGCCGACAGCATAGCGGAAGGCGACTCGGACGGATACAGAAAAGATCTGGACATAAACGGCGCGGCTTGCACCGTCATCGTAAATAAGGCGGCTAAACGATGAAATCCGCAAAGTGGACGGATTATTCGGTAATCGCTTCGGGCGACGGTTATAAACTCGAACGGTGGGGAAAGATTATCCTGCTCCGTCCCGACCCGCAGGCGATATGGAAGTCGTCTTTCGATATGGAAAAATATCCGGGACTGTGCGCTAAATACGAGCGCAGCGAAACGGGCGGCGGCAGATGGAAGTTTTTTAAAGAACTTCCGTCCGAGTGGAGCGTCTCTTATAAAGACCTTAAATTCAAAGTCAAGCCCATGGGCTTCAAGCACACGGGGCTGTTCCCCGAACAAGCCGTCAACTGGGATATGATGAGAAGTTTAATATCCGGAGCGGGGCGAGAAATAAGCGTGCTTAACCTTTTCGCTTACACGGGCGGCGCGACGGTCGCGTGCTTAAAAGCGGGTGCGTCCGTCTGCCACGTAGACGCGGCGAAAGCGATGGTTGAACGCGCGGGCGAAAACGTAAGGATTTCGGGGCTTGCGGGTAAAAACGTAAGATATATAATAGACGACTGCAAAAAGTTCGTCGAACGCGAAATACGCCGCGGCAGAAAATACGACGCGGTGATAATGGATCCGCCCTCTTACGGGCGCGGCGCGAACGGCGAAGTATGGAAACTTGAAACGGAACTTTTTCCGCTCGTTACTTTGTGCGAAAAGGTTTTGTCCGATAAACCGCTGTTTTTCCTTATTAACAGTTACACTACGGGACTTCAGCCGCAAGTCATCAAAAACGTGCTTGAAATAGCGGTAAAGAGAAAGCGCGGCGGCGACGTTTTCGCATACGAAGTGGGACTCGACACGGAAGAAAGCGGCGTGATATTGCCTTGCGGCAATTCGGGAACAGTAATTTTTTAACCGTTTTAACCGAGATAAATTATGAATGAAAATTTGATAATATTACACGAAGACAATCATATTATAGTGGTATTGAAACCGCAGAACGTTCCGTCTTGCGAGGACGCGTCCAAAGACAGGGATATGCTTACCATAATCAAAGATTACATACGCGAAAAGTATAAAAAGACGGGCAACGTATATTTAGGGTTAGTACACCGTCTTGACAGACCTACGGGCGGAATAATGGTTTTCGCCAAATCGAGCAAGGCTGCCGCGCGGCTTTCGGAACAGATTAAAGACGGCGACTTCGAGAAAAAGTATTTCGCCGTTTTAGTGGGTAAACCGAGAGAAGAGCAGGCTACGCTCACTAATTATATGAAAAAGAACGCCGTAAACAATATGGTATATATATGCGCCCCGACGGAAGCGAACGCCAAATTCGCTCAACTCGAATACAGAATTTTAGACGAAAAGGCGGGGCTGTCGTTCGCGGAAATAAAACTGCATACGGGCAGGTCGCACCAGATACGCGTTCAGATGAACGCCATAAATTGCCCCGTTTACGGCGATATGCGTTACGGCGGCGAAAGGGCGAAAAAAGGCTATCTCGCGCTCTGGGCGTATTATCTTTCGTTTACTCATCCCGTAACCAAAGAACGGCTCGTTTTCCGCGCCGAACCGCCCAAAGACAACGTGCCGTGGAATTTGTTCGATACCGACCGCGCGGTAAAAATAATCAAACCTAATTATTGATACGTTAGGGACGGAAACAATTTTTTGAAAGGAGAAAGGAAATGAGATACGCTTTTCTGTGCTTCCCGGGGTTTAAGTATAAGGCGGTGACTTTAAGTTATGACGACGACGTGATTTTCGACGAAAAACTCGTCGGAATACTCGACGAATACGGGCTGAAATGCACCTTTAATCTTAATTCGGGACTGTTCGCCGAAAAAGAAGGCGGCAGAATGATGACCGAAGAACAGGCGAAAAAACTGTTTTCGGGTTCTGTTCACGAAGTAGCCGTTCACGGCGTAAAACATTTGTCTCTGGCGGAGTTTCCCGCCGCAATCGCCGCGCAGGACGTGTTGCAGGACAGGGTTAATTTAGAACGTATTTTCGGGAAAGTGGTAGACGGTATGGCTTACGCCAACGGCTCTTACGACGATAAAGTGGTGGAAATCCTTAGAACCTGCGGAATAAAATACGCAAGAACGGTCGTTTCCACTCATAAATTCGACATACCGACCGACTGGCTGAGATTGCCCGCCACCTGCCATCACGGAGATCCCGCGCTCGGCGAACTGACGGAGAGTTTTCTCGCGGATTACCCCGAAAACACGCATTACGTCAGAAGAATTCCCAAACTTTTTTATCTTTGGGGACACGCTTACGAATTCAACGACCGCAACGAGTGGGAAATTATAGAAGAGTTTGCCCGCAAAGTCGGCAAACGCGACGACGTGTGGTACGCAACCAACGGCGAAGTTTACGATTACGTAAAGGCGTTCGACAGTCTCGTTTACTCCGTTTCTGACGCTATCGTCAAAAATCCGACCGCTACCGACGTGTATCTGAATTATTACGGGAAAAATGTAAAAATCGGCGCGGGCGAAACGGTTAATATCGGCGAAGTATGAAAAAACTAAAAAACTGCTTATTGCTTTTTCTCGCTTTTTTCAAAATAGGCATAATAACGTTCGGCGGCGGTTACGCTATGATAGCGATAATCGAGAGCGAACTCGTCGAAAAAAAGAAGTGGATAGAAAAGAACGAGTTTTTAGACGTGATAGCGATAGCGGAATCCACGCCCGGACCTATCGCGATAAACTCCGCAACGTTTATAGGGTATAAGCGCGGCGGTTTTTTCGGTTCTCTTTTCGCAACACTCGGCGTTATTACTCCTTCCTTTCTCATCATTTTCGCCATATCGTTCGTATTTGAAAAGTTTTTGAGTTTAAAATACGTCGCTTACGCGTTTAAAGGTATTCAGGCTTGCGTCGCGTATCTTATTCTGTCCGCGGGAATAAAGATGTTCAAAGGTCTTAAAAAGGACGCTTTTAATATCGTTCTCTTTTCTCTGGCGACGGCGGCGATGATAACTCTCGATATACTCGCGGTGGGCTTTTCGTCCGTATATTATATATTGTTAGGCGGACTTATAGGAATAGCCGCTTATCTTTTATCCTTTTGCAGAGAAAAAAGAAAGCGTTCGGAGACTTCGGCGGACGGTAACGGCAACGCTTTGAAAGACGGAAAAGACGGCGTACTTAACCTTGCCGACGGCGCGCAACTTCCCGCGCAAAACAATGCGCGGATTGCGTCGGAAAACAAAACCGAAAACAATGCGGCAAATCCGGCGGAAAACGACGCGGATTACGTTTGCGGCGGTTCGGACGGCGTTCGGGATAAAGGATCAAAGGAAGGTAAAGACTGATGCCCGTGCTGTTAGAACTTTTTTTAACTTTCCTTAAAGTAGGCGCGGTATCGTTCGGCGGCGGATACGGAATGATTTCTCTGCTCACCGAAGAAGTAGTTGCGCGCGGCTGGCTGACAGAAGCGCAGTTTATGAACTTTATCGCGGTTGCGGAATCCACTCCGGGACCTATCGCCATAAATATGGCTACGTTCGTAGGGGCGTCGCAAGGCGGATTTTTCGGCGCGTTATTAGCGACGCTCGGCGTCGTTCTGCCTTCTTTCGTGATAATACTTTTAATCGCGTCCGTCATAAAAGGACTCTTGAAATTCGCGGGAGTGAACGCCTTTTTAAGGGGTATCCGTCCCGTTGTGGTGGGGCTTATCGTCGCGACGGGGCTATCTATGGCGTTAAGCGTTATCGCGTCTTTTTCCGCGCTCGGGGACGCATTTTCTTTCGACGTTAAAGCCGCGGTTATATTCGCGGTAGTCGCCGTAACGGCGTTCGCGTATAAAAGAATCGTAAAAAAGGGAATATCCGCGATGATTTTAATACTCGAATCCGCCGCGCTCGGAATGGTTTTTTACGGATTGCTGTAAAATCGGGCGAAAAAGCAAGTAATTTGCGCGCTCTTCGGGGAAAATTCGGAAAACGTTTGACTTATAAGCAAAATAATTATATAATATTCGTTAGATTGAATTATTTTAAAATAAGCGAGGTATAACTATGGCTGATAAAATTACCGAAAACACCACGATTTTCGAAGCGATACAGATAAACCCCAAAGCGGGCGAAATCCTTATGAAAAACGGTATGCATTGTTTAGGGTGCGCGCTCGCTCACGGCGAAACGGTCGGAGAAGCGGCGGACGTTCACGGCGCGGATCTTAAAAAGATGCTCGAAGAACTTAACGAAATAGAATAATATTTCAAGACTAACAGGTCGTTATGCAGAAACAGGAAGAAGTATATAACGAGAACGGCGGAGAACAACCGCACAAAGTCGGCACTGTCGTAGTAAAATGCGACGGGTGCGGGGCGAATATGGTGTTCAACCCCGACTTTCAGAAACTGTATTGTCCGCACTGCGGCAGTTTAAAAGACCTTAAAGACGCGGGAATTGCCGACGAAAGGTCGCTCGAATCGGGCTTCAATCTCGATTGCAATTATAAAGAAGACGAAGGCGCGGTCGTGTTCAGATGCACAAACTGCGGCGCGAGCGTGGTTATAAACGACGGCAAAGCGGCGACGGTGTGTCCTTTCTGCGGCACGGCGCACGTTCAGAAAACGGACGAGATGGCGGGGCTTAAACCCAACGGACTTATTCCGTTTTCTTTCGGTGTGGAAAAAGCAATCGAATTCAGCAAAGCGTGGGCTAAAAAACGGCTTTTCGCGCCGAGAAAATTCAAAAAGAACATAAATTCCGAAAACGTGAACGGCATTTACACGCCGTGTTTCACTTTCGACAGTTACACCGTCTCGCATTACGAAGGCAAAATAGGCAAAACGCATACGAGAACGGTGGGTTCGGGCAAGAACCGCCGCACGGAAACTTACGTGGAGTGGCGGCACATAAGCGGAACGTTTTACGATAATTTCGACGATATTCTCGTAACCGCAGGTTCTAAATTCGACCAGAAAAAACTCGATAAAATCACGCCGTACGACACCAACGCGAGCAAAAAATACGAAAAGAAATATATGCTCGGCTATATGGCGTATAAGTACGATGCGGAACTTACCGATTGCTGGGATTACGCGAAAGGGAAAATGGATAAACTCATAGAGAAAGGCATTTTGTCGCAATACGTTTACGACAGGGTGGCGTATCTCAACGTTTCCACCACTCACGAAAGGGTAACATTTAAATACGTTATGCTGCCCGTTTACGTAGGTAATTACAATTACAACAAGAACGTGTATAACTTCTACGTCAACGGCAACACGGGCAAGGTGTGGGGCAAAACGCCCAAATCGCCGCTTAAAATCGCTATCGCGGTGCTTTTGGGAATAGCGGTGGTTGCGGGCATAATCGCTCTTGCGGCGTATGCGTATCTGTCCTGACGGGAAACGCGTGCTCGGGCGTTTCGAACTCGGATAAATCGGGTAATTCGGGTAAATACGGACTCGGATAAATACGGGAAATTGCCGTTCGGAGGATATCGGGCGGTATAAACATAAACAGGCTTGAAATAAATGCGGAAGAAATTCCGCACGGAGGCAGAAATGAAAAAGGGCAAGTCGATAACTTTGCTTACGGTGATTGCGCTCGTTATGGCGTTTTTGACCGTTATGACCTTTTTGCGCTTTGACGCGGGTACTAAAACGTACAATTCCGTTCTCGGCGCAATACAGACGGACTACGATATAAGCGGCGGCACGGCGTATACGCTTACCGCGGCGAAAGACAACGTAAACGTAGTGAACGACGACAACGTGAAAGACGTTATAAACACTCTGAAGTCGCGTATGGACGCGCTCGGCTATCAGTCTTATTCGGTTAAGGCGATAAAGGTTGCCGACGAATACGAGTTCAGAATAGAAGCGAAAGGCGATATTAACGATTACGGCGAAGAAGACAATTCCGCGCTCGCTTCGGACATCGCGGTCGTCGCGTCTTACGGCGAACTCGAATTTTACGGCGGCACGGAAGCCAACCCTTCGGGCGAAGACAAGCGCATACTTAAAGACGTCAAGGTCATATCCGACGCGAAGTATACGGGTTCTACCACGAACGGCGACACGACCTATTACGGCGTTTCGATAGTTTTCACGGACGACGGCTACGACGCGCTTATGAAACTTATCCGCGATAACGGTACTTATTATCTCAGAATAATGCTCGGCGAGACGGAACTTCTTAACGGCGGTAGCGCGATTTCCGAAGAATATTTCAACGGCAAGACGCTCCCTATAAGCACTTCTACCGAGACTTCCGCGAAACAGGCGGCGTTGCAGATTAAGTCGGGCGGACTTAAATATAAATACGAAGTGGGCGACGGAGTATCCGTGTCCGCACCTTACGCGAACGCCGCAAAATGGGCGGTTATCGCTGTTGCGGCGGCTCTCGTTTTCTATCTCGTCGCGCTGTCCGTAAAATATAAAGGATACGGAATTATAGCGGCTTGCTCCGCGTGGCTTTTCGTACTGCTGTATTTGCTTATGCTTATCGCCGTACCCGGCGTCAGAGTATCGCTCGGCGGCATAATCGGTATAATAGCGGCTACCGCGCTTATGGCGGACGGGCTTATGATAACCGCTAAGAGAATAGGCGAAGAATGCGACAGCGGTAAAATGATACGCCCCGCGGTTAAAGCGGGTTTCCGCCGCGCGTTCCGCCCCGTAATCAATTCTTCGGTGATATGCGCGCTTATCGCGGCGACGGTGTTCGCGTTCGCAAACGGCACGCTTAAATGTTTCGGCATAACTTTCGGAATAGGTGTAGTCCTTTCCGTGCTGACCACGCTCGTGTTCGGCAGAATGTTTGCCGCGCTTATTCTTTCCGCAAACGGATACAAATACGGCTTTCTCGGATTAAAGAGAAACGCCGCGGCGGAAGTCGAGGAGGCTTAACCTATGGCAAATAAAATGGCTTGCAAAAAAATCTGGATAATAGTAACTCTCGTGGTTTTAGTGGCAGGTATGGTTTTTCTCGGAGTGTTCGGGCTTAATCAGACGCACGATTGCACAAAATCGTACGAAATCCGCGTGAGCGTGGATATAGATCTTAAAGGCTCCGGCGAAATAGTAAAGAACGCCGCGGAAAAATATTTTTCCGAAAAGGATGTGAAAGTCGCGTCTTACGCCACTCAGAGTAAAGACGACGGCTCGGAATTTATCTATAAACTTTCCGAAAACCCCGCGAACTTCGATGCGGAAGATTTGAAATCCGCTATTCAGACCGCGCTTAACTCCAACGCGGGTACGAGCAATCTCGTCGCCGACGCGGAAGGCGTTTATACCGTCGTCAATACTTCGTATAAAGACGTGTTCGGTCTGGTAATCGCGCTCGCGGTAGCAGCCGTGCTCGCGTTCCTGTATATTCTGATTATGGAAAAAACCGCTTCGGCGTTTTCCGCTCTGTGCGGCTCGGTTATTTCCGTGCTGTTATTCATCTCCGTAACGGCTGTTGCGAGAATACCCGCGGGTATAGCGTTTACTTCCGCGCTCGCGTTCGGATTCGCGCTTTCGTTCGTGTTCTCGGCGGCGATAGTAAACAGGTTCGGAGAAATCGGCAAAACGGCGGGCAATGAAAAACTGTCCGCAACGGAAATAGCGGCGAAAGGCGTCAGACAAGGCTTTTTGAGAATATTGCTCACGTCGGTTGCGGTAATAGTCGCCGCCGCGTGTCTGGCGATATGCTCCGTAAACCTTGCGTTCGTATCTTTGCTGATTCTCGCCGCAACGGTTACCGCGACTTTCTCGTCGCTGTTCTGGACGCCGTTCTTATGGTCGCTGTTAAGAAAGAAACGGTAAGTTCTTTGAATTTATAGTCTTAAAACAGACGTTAAAAAGGGAAAACGGCGGAGCAATCCGCCTTTTCAATTTACGTCGCCCTGAAACGTTTCAGGGCGACGCGCAACCGAAAAACGACGCTGATTTTACGGGTGAAATTTTGGAAATCGTTTACGGCAGAGAGTTGACGGACGCGGAAAAGTCCGTCGCAACCGATATTTCCGTCGAGTGCGGTATCACTTTCGATACCGCAAGACTTTTACTGTACAGAAATGTTGATTCCGTCGAAAAGGCGAAAAGATTTTTATCTCCGTCCGAACGCGGACTGTACGACCCGTTCGGTCTTAAAGGTATGAAAGACGCCGCCGCAAGGATTGCCATTGCTAAAGAACGCGGGGAAAAGGTTCTTGTTTTCGGCGATTACGACGCGGACGGCGTGTGCGCGTCATCTATTCTCTACCGCGCATTGAAAGAGTACGGCGTAACCGCGTTCGTTACCGTCCCCGAAAGGGAAGAAGGCTACGGACTCAACGCGGACAAGGCGGAAACTCTTAAAGCCGAACTCGGCTTTTCACTTCTCGTAACGGTAGACTGCGGCATATCCGACCGCGAAACGATAGATCGTATAAAAAAGACGGGCGTGGACGTAATCGTTACAGACCATCACGAGCCGCCC
>CAMEHL010000030.1 GCA_945917475.1 uncultured Clostridia bacterium
AAGTATTCTTATGTGCGAACCGTCTACGTCCGCGTCGGTCATACAGATTATTCTGTCGTAACGGAGTTTGCTCTCGTCAAAGTCTTCTTTTATGCCCGCGCCGAACGCCGTTATCATCGCTTTTATTTCTTCGTTTTCGAGAACGTGGTTGTATCTCGCTTTTTCAACGTTGAGTATTTTGCCCCTTAACGGCAGAACAGCCTGAAATCTCCTGTCTCTGCCCTGTTTCGCGCTGCCGCCCGCGGAATCCCCTTCGACGATGAAAATCTCGCAGAATTCGGGGTTTTTATCCGAACAGTCCGCAAGTTTGCCGGGGAGCGCCATACTTTCGAGCGCGCCTTTCCTTCTCGTGCTTTCTCTCGCGAGTCGCGCCGCTTCTCTCGCGCGCTGAGCGGTAAGGCATTTTGCGAGTATTTCTTTTGCAAGAGCGGGATTTTCTTCAAGAAAACTGCCGAAATACTCGTTCATCGCCTTGGTAACGAAACCTTTCATCTCGGAATTGCCGAGTTTGGTTTTCGTCTGCCCTTCGAACTGCGGTTCGGTAAGTTTTACCGACACAACCGCAAAAAGACCTTCTCTGACGTCTTCGGGCGAGACTTTTTCGTTGCCCTTGAAGACGCCGAGTTTCTGCCCCGCTTCGTTGATTATGCGGGTAAGAGACGACTTAAACCCTTCGAGATGAGTGCCGCCTTCTTCGGTGTTTATGTTGTTAGCAAAAGAATAGATTACTTCGTTATAAGTATCTGTGTACTGCAAAGCCACTTCTACTTCGGTGTCGCCGTAAAACACGTCGAAATATACGGGCTTGGGGAAAAGCGGCGTTTTGGTTCTGCTTAAATCTTCAACGAAATGCGCTATGCCGCCCTCGTAACAGAAAGTGTCTTCCTGTTCGCGTTCCGCCCGTACGTCTGCGAGTTTTATCGTAAGCCCCTTATTAAGATATGCGAGTTCTCTGAGTCTCGTTTTTATGGTGTCGTAATTAAACTCCGTCGTCTCGAATATCTCGTCGTCGGGCATAAAGGTTACGGACGTCCCCGTGCGGTCGGCGTCCCCAACCACCGCGAGTTCCCCCTGCGGTATGCCGCGGTTATAAGTCTGTATATATTTTTTGCCGTTCTGAAAAACTTCCACTTCAAGCCATTCTGAAAGCGCGTTGACGACGGAAAGCCCCACGCCGTGAAGTCCGCCGGAGATTTTATATCCCCCGCCGCCGAACTTGCCGCCCGCGTGCAGTTTTGTGAGAACGACCTGCACCGCCGAAACCTTTTCGGTATGGTGAATAGCGGTGGGTATGCCCCTGCCGTTATCGGTAACGGTACAAGAGCCGTCCCCGTTAATTCTTACGGTTATCGTGTCGCAATAACCGGACAGCGCTTCGTCGATAGAGTTGTCAACTATCTCCTGAACGAGATGGTGAAGCCCGCGCGCGTCGGTAGAACCGATATACATTCCCGGTCTCTTGCGAACGGGGTCAAGTCCTTCGAGAATCTGAATTTCAGACTCTCCGTAGTTGGCTGTAACTTTTCTGTTTTCTTCCATTTTACACCTGAATTTCCGTTTTTTTCAGCACTTCCATTTTACCATATTTTGCCCGATTAAACAAGCGTAAAATGAAACTTTTAAAACTATTTATAGTTTTAAAGGAGTTTTTTTTACTATTTTTTAAGAACGAGCGAATATATCGCGCATTAAAGCGCAAACTTTTATTAAAAGCGACGCGACGAAAATATCGCGGCGGTAAAAACCGCGCTTAAAAGGAGAAAAAAATGAAAACCTGTACCGATTGCGGAAAAGCGATAAACGAAGGTTATTCGCTGACCTGTCCCAACTGCGGAGCAAACGTTTGCTCCGCCTGCGGAGAGAAAAACAAGAAAATATGCCCGTTCTGTTATTCGGATTTGGATTTTACCGACTGACAGACTTAAACGACCGACAATACGGAACGGACGGTAAAAAAGCGGCGGCAAATTCATTTGCCGCCGCTTTTCCTTATTTTTAGACTTGCGCCGCGGCAGCCTGCCGCGGCGCGGGAAAGATAAAATATCCCGTAAAACAACTCGGAAAAACTATTCAGTGGAAAAACATGTGGAAAATATCAGAAATAATTACGTAATTACGATTAAAACGGTTTACTGTTGTTTTCCTGAAACCGAGTCCTCTTTGATTTTATCGAGAAGTTTCTTTTCAAACTTTCCGTAACCCGAAAGAACGCAGCGCTTAACGTCTCTCAAACCCTTTTTATAAAAAGCGTCTACGGCGTCCGCGTCTTTCCTGACGTAAAGAAGATACGCCGCCTTGATTCTCACGTTCGTCAGAGAGTTTTCGCCGTTCAGGTACTTTTCCGTCTCGTAAGTAAGGTCGTCGGCGCGTTCTTCGTCGTAATCGAAAGTGCAGGCGTTATAAAGCGCGTCCGCCTTGACGGGATACATAACGCTTTTCGGAAAGTATTCTTCAAGCGATAAAAGACGCTCGGTGGTCTTTTTCGCGTTTTCGTAATCGCCTTTATCGAGATAGTAATTATATCTCGCGCAAAGGAGCAACAGGAAATTCAGGTCGTCTTCCGCTATCTGCGGAACGTCGAAATAATATTTTTCGTCCGCTTCGGCAGGAGTCTTGCCACCGTAGAGTTCCGCCTGAACGGAAAGGATCGCGACTGAAACCTTACTTACGTCGTCCCCTTTTTTAAGCCCGTAAATAACCGCTCCGTCGTTTCGCGCGCCGCCACCCGACATAGGCAGGGCGTTCCCGAAAAAGGTATACGCGCCCATCGGCAGAAACATCGCGAGAAGGGCGTACGCCCACAACGGGAGCGAGGTAACGAACAGAGGCACTACGCCTATCAACATAGGAACGAAAGAAAGCCACAATGCGCCTGCCGTCATCTTTTTAAGACGTTCGGCAAGATTTTCCGTACCGTCGGGTATCATTTCGGTATACCCCGCGCTTTCGCCGGGAAGAACGAAATCGAACGCCGTTTTTTTGCCCGTTTTTCTCCATCTGAAAAACCAGACGGACAACGCGGAAAACTTAAATCCGTTTTTTCTGCCCGCGATAAGATGCCCGACTTCGTGCGCGACGGTACAGAAAAAACCTGCTACTACCGCGCCCAGAACGAGCAAGCATATAACGCCGAAAAAGTTCACGCCCGTATAGCGGACGTTGCAAATCTGCGCCACCAGAAAAACCGCCGCGACGGTGATTAACATTGACAGGATATTGTTTATTACGTTCGTTCTTCTGCTCATTTTTTCTCCGTTTTCATCATAAGATAGCCTTCGGTGTTGTCGCTTTCGCTCACCGTAATTT
This sequence comes from uncultured Clostridia bacterium, assembly GCA_945917475.1. GTDB lineage: Bacteria > Bacillota > Clostridia > Christensenellales > Borkfalkiaceae > UBA1259. The sequence goes on from CAMEHL010000030.1 coordinate 3,307, forward strand.
CTTCCGCGTCAAGATATTCCGCAAGTCCCGAAAGAATCGCCGCGCCCGACTGAATTATATCGGCGCGCTCTTTCTGAAGTCCGGGTATAGTTTTACGCTTTTCCGCGGACATACCGTACAAACGCTTTTTTATTGCGGAAAGGTCGGATTTTTTTATTTTATAACCGTGCGTTTTTTCGGAATCGTACATATCGGAGCCGATTAAAATCGCCGCTATACTCGTCGCCGTGCCGCCGATCGCGTAATATTCGCACGCGTGCGGAACGCTGCCGAACAATTTTACGACTTCTCTCACTTTTTCGTCTGCAAGTTTTCCGTTTTCGCCGCACATAGCGGTCAGAGACACCGCGCCTATGTCTACGCTTTTGCCGTAAACCTTAATGCCGCCCGACACGACGGCTATTTCCGTGCTTGCTCCGCCTATATCTATAACCCCGCCGTCTTTGCCGGAGAGCGCGCCTTTGTAGCCCGCTTCCGCTTCTTCTTCGCCGCTCAGAATTTCCGTAACTATCCCGCACGATTCGCGAATACGGGCGACGAGTTCGCCTCCGTTTTTCGCCTTTCTGACGGCGGCAGTCGCAAACGCGTATATCTTGTCAACTTCAAGCGTTTCTGCCCGTTTAACGAACGAAACGACCGCCTGAACGGTGTTTTCGGCGGCGGCGACATCCAGTTCGCCCTGCGCGTTAAGCCTGCTTGCAAGGCGCGTGGTCTTTATTTCTTTGGACAGCGTTTTTCCGTTTTCGCTTATCATAAGCCGCACGGAATTTGAACCGACGTCTATTACCGCATATCTCATTTTTCGGGAACGGTCAGTTCTATGTCGCCGTCGTAAGTATAGCCGAGTTCTCTCGCGCGGCGTTCTATCCACCATCTCTGGCGGCGCGCTTCGAGAGTTTCACCCTTTTCTTCTATCAGCGCTTCGTAATAAGCGATTTCTTTTTCGAGTTCGGCGGCGTTCGCTCTTTCCACGCCTATCGATATCAACTGATAAATCAGCACGCACACTAGAACGGCAAGAAGCAGCACCGCCCCCGCCGTTACCGCTACGATCAGCCTTTTTGCTTTTGATTCCGTCATAAGTGTTTTCACCTTTAATGCGTTTACGGTTTACGATTTTCTTTACCAATAAATTATACGCCTTTTCTCCGCATTTTGCAAGTATTATATGTAAACTTTTCATATATGCGGCAATTCCGCACAAAAAGCCCGCCGCCATATACGCCCTGAAATCGGGAAAACGCATTTTATACGACGCGTAAACGTAAACCGCGGCGGCGCATAAAAACGCCGCGAAGTCCGCGGCAACCCTTACGGGATAAAACCGCACGCGCGACTTTACCGCCGCAGATATTCCGAAAAAAATCCCGCACGCCGCGCCGAGCGCAACGCACGCGGTAAAAACGTAAAACTGATTGCGCGTAACAAACATATCACTTAAACAATCTCTTTATAACAGGTTCTCTTTTTTTAAGATATCTTATTTCTGCGAATTCGCCGTCGGCGGTGAGCGTTCCCGACGTTTTGTTGTAAGACGTTATCTTTATTTTATCGCCCGAAATTCTTACCTTAACCCCTGCGACGGTCAGGTTAAGCGTCTGTTCGGTAAAGCCGTCCACCGCGTCTACGGCGGTCATTGCAAGGCGTTTTCTTCCGTCGAGTTCGAGTTTATCCGTCTGCGTCTGATTTTGCATATTATACCCCCTTTTATTAAAAAATATGACGGGCGACGGTAAATTATACCCGCATAACGGCGAAAGGACAAAAAACGCACTTATAAGCCCGCGCGGCGCGGCGCACGGCGGCGCGATACCCGCGCTGCGTTCCGCAAGGAGAATTATCAGCGGCGAAAACGACGGAAACCAATTTGCGGCGAAACGCAGACAAAAAAAAGAGAAAGCGAAAACTTTCTCTTTTTTTACGATTCAGAGTTATATAATTACGCCGTCAGTCGGGAAGTTTCATATCCCCGAATCTGATTAAACCTTTCTTTCTCATAAGTTCTGATATACCGAAATTGAGCGCGGCGGGCAGAAGGAACATAAGCAGAATTATACCCGTAATACCGAGTCCGCCCGTCGTATACTTGAACAGGTCGAAAACGCCGACGAAACCGCTCGTTCCCATACCGCCGCCCGACGCGCCGCATTTAAGACCGAACACACAGGTCGAGAGCGGACCTAAAATCGCGCTCGTAATTATCATAGGCAACATTGTTACGGGTTTTTTCATTATATTAGGAATCTGCAACATACTCGTTCCGACGCCTTGCGAAACGAGTCCGCTCCAACCGTTTTCTCGGAAAGACGCGACGGCGAATCCTACCATATGGCTCGCGCAGCCGACGGTCGCCGCGCCGCCCGCTATAAGCATTGCAACCTGTTCCGCGGTCGCGGTTTCGGCAGTATATCCGCTAAGCACGGGCGTTGCGAGCGATATCCATATCGCCGCGGAAGATGTGGGCATCGTGAGAAGTATTCCCATAATTACGGAAATAATTATTCCCATTACGAAAGGCGTCGCTTTAGTCGCGAGAGCGATGAGCAAGCCTAATTCGTTGATAAGCCAGATAAACGGATAAGAAACGAACACTCCGCCGAACGCCAGCAACATACTGCCGAGCGGCACGAGCAGAATATCGAGTTTGGTTTTCCCGACGTAAAGCGAAACGACTTCTACGACGAGCATAGTTACGACGTACGCCCCGACGGGGTTGCCGGGCGCGCCGAGAGTAATCGAGGAAAACGCCGCGCCGCCGGGCATAAGTTTATCGGCAAACGCGCCTATAAGCCCCGCGACGGCTGCGGAAAATACGAGCAGTTTGTTTTTGCCGAGAGAAAACGCTATCCCTACGCCTATCCCCGCACCCATAAGCGATTTGGCTATATTCGCGATAGTTGCAAGCGTTCTTCCGACGTAGTTGTCGCCTATCCAGCCCGCTATCTGCGCAAGAATAGTCCCCGCAATAAGAGTTACGAAAAGCCCCTGCGCCATGCCCGAAAAGGCGGTGATGAAATACCGCTTGGGAAGCGACTTGAAATAGGCTTTTACTTTGCTTTCCTTAACTTCTACGCCGTCCTTAACTTCTACGCCGTCCTTAACTTCTACGTCGCATTTAGTCTTTCCGTTAAGCACGTTTTCTTCCGTTTTGCTCATAAAACTATCTCCGTAAGTTTATTATCCGTCTGGTCGCACGAAGTAAGATAATATTTAATCCCGTTCTTTTCAATCAGGCGTTCGTTTTTCACTTTATTGCCGTGTAAATGCCCGTACACCACAGCGTCCACCCCGTTTTTCTCGAACAGTCGGGTAAAATCGGTGTCTTCTCGCTTACTCGTAAAGGGTGGAAAATGCACGAGCGCGACGAGTTTGTCGCCGTCTTTTTTTAACTTTGCCGCGGCGGCGAACGAAAGTTTGAGCCTTTCCGTTTCGCGCAGGTAAATTTTCATATCCTGTTCTCCGAAATCGGGCGAACCGGGCACGCTCCAACAGCGCGAACCGCATATAACGGTATTGCCGAACTTCACCGCGTCGTTCTGAACGGCGTAAAATCCGTCGGGCAGTATTTCGCGAACCTTGCTCACCGAGTGCTGCCACCAGTAATCGTGATTTCCTTTAACGAGAACCTTTATCCCTTTAAGATCTGAAATCGTCGCCAAATCCTTTTCCGCTTCGGGTAAAGTCATCGCCCAACTTATATCGCCGCCTATCAAAACCACGTCCCCGTCGGAAACCCTTTCTTTCCAGTCGGCGCGTATTTTATCCATATACCCCACCCAATTGCCGCCGAATACGTCCATCGGCTTATTCGAATCGGTCGATATATGAAGGTCGCTCACTGCGTAAATTTTCATAGAGACATTATACAACAAAACGCACGATTTAACAAGCAAAACAAGGGCTTCTCGCATAAAAGAAGAAAAAATCGGGCGCGGCGAAAAAAAGAAAACGCGGCGACAAAGCAGCGTTTTCATAATGCGCACCAGAAGCGGTGCAATGTTTTTCGGTTTACGTCCCGAGCCTCGTTTTGCGGTCGGCAATTATAAACCGTCGGTTTATTCGGGGTACATCGGCAGTTCGAAAAATCCCGCGCAAACTTCTTGCGTGTATTCCTGACAGGGCGGTATGGGAGTATATCCGTAAGACGGAATCAAAAGTTCAACTTCCATCACTATTTTAAGTATAATGGACGCACAGCAGTCTATCGTGAACTGATTTTCGCCCGTATACGTACCCTGCGTGGACACGAGAGAAACAACGGCTTCTACCGTGTACGGCATAATGGACGCGGACGGTATGTTTAAGATTACGTCTTTTGAGACGGTTACGTAAGACATTGCCGTGCCTTCAACGCCGGCAGCGTCGGTATAAGCGACCGAAACGGGTATGGTTATATCGCATTTGACCCGCGCGCAATGCGGTCTCTCCGCCAAAGGTTCTATAAGCAGATTGCTTATCGTTCCCGTCTGCGAAGTGCTTTTCGCACTGATGAAAGTCAACGGATATGTAGGACTGACGGGCGATATATTCGTCAGGTTAAGCACTATATCGTTAAGTTGACTTTGCTGCATACACGCGTCAAAGACTTTTTTTGCCTGAATACATACTTTCTCGCATAAGCCGTTCACAGGATTTCCGTTGATGGGTCCGGGACATTTATCCGACTGAAAGTTACAGAAAAACGACATATTTTATCCTCCTTATTTTTCTTCTATTTCAATATATGCTTTTCGTCGCGACTTATGCCACTTCCGGTTTTTATCCGTCTTACGGACGGAATAAAAGTTACGGTCGGGCGGCTTTTATCCGTAGGAAATCGTGCATATACGAAAAAACGCGCGCAAAGCACTGGCTTTGCGCGCGTAAATACTGATTAATTAAACGGAAAAATTATTTTTTCCCGAACAGTTTTCTCATAAACGCGGGGAGTTCTTTACCCTTTTTCTCGTCTTGTCTTGCGGGTTGTTCCGCGGCGTCCCTTGCGGGAGCGGCGGGTTCGGCAGTCTGAACGGGAACGGCGGGAGCGACGGGCTGTTTTTCGGCTGCGCGAGCGGGCGCGGCGGATTCTTCCGTATGTCTCACTTCCCAAATCTGCTGAACGTGCAGAGATTGTCCCTGTTGCCCGACGGCGGGTTTAGCCGAAACGCCTGCGGGTTGAGCCTGCGCGGTGCGTTGCGGTTCTTTAACCGCTTCCGTCATTCTGAGCAAGGGCGGAACCGCGCTTTTTCCCGTCTGTTCGACGGGTTTTGCGGCGGGTTCTTCCGCAACCGTCTTTTCTTCGTCCGACAGCGGGTTAAAGCCCGTAGCGATGACCGTAATTTTTACTTCGTCTACCATAGAGTCGTCTATCGTCGCGCCGAATATAATGTTAGCGGACGCGTCGATTATGCCCTGAACGAGAACGGCGGCTTCGTTTACTTCGGACAGGAGCAAGTCTTTGCCGCCCGTAACGTTAAGTATAACCGACCTTGCGCCTTCTATCGTGGTTTCGAGCAAAGGACTCGAAACGGCTTGTCTTACCGATTCTATAACGCGGCTTTCGCCTTTCGCTCTGCCTATGCCCATGTGCGCGAGTCCCTGATTGCGCATTACCGTGTTAACGTCCGCAAAGTCGAGATTGATAAGAGAAGGCGTGGCGATTAAATCCACTATGCCCACTATCCCCTGTTTAAGCATATCGTCCGCTATCTTGAACGCGTCTAAAACGCCTATCTTCTGGTTTACGAACTGCAACAGTTTATCGTTGGGTATTATGACCAGAGTATCCACGTATTTCCTGAGATTCGCAAGTCCTTTGTTGGCGTTTGCCATTCTCACGCGACCTTCGAAAGAGAAGGGTTTGGTAACGACCGCCACGGTTAAAATATTCATTTCGCGCGCTATTCTCGCGATAACCGCCGCCGCGCCCGTACCCGTTCCGCCGCCCATACCCGCGGCTATAAACAAAAGGTCGGTGCCTTTAAGCACTTCCGCTATTTCGTCTTTACTTTCTTCCGCGGCGGCTTCGCCGATATTCGGGTCGCTGCCCGCGCCAAGCCCCTTAGTAAGCGTTTCGCCTATCTGAATACATCTTTCCGCTTTCGAGAGCAAAAGAGCCTGATTGTCCGTATTTACGGCGATAAATTCCGCGCTGCTCACGTTGGAATCTATCATACTGTTTATGGCGTTGCAACCGCCGCCGCCAACGCCCATGACTTTAATTACCGCGGTGCTGACCTTGAAGTCTCCGTTTCCGTACATAATGTTCCTCCAAATCTAAAAGTATATGTTACGAGTATATATATTTTATCATATCTTTCTAAAAAGTCAAATCAAGTAACGACAAAACGGAAGATTCCGTCGGTTTTTCTTTCAAGGGCACTTTGGGCGTAACGATTTCCGTATACGCGCCAAGCCTGTCGGAAAGATGCGCTTTCGCGCCGCGGATATAAGAAATTCCGCCGCCCGTTATCTCTATCGGAACGTATTCGGGTATGACGTATCCCGATTTCTCAGCCGCTTCTTCGATTTTTTCGCACAGGACGTCGAGACAGTTCCTGATGACTTCACGCACCGTTTCCGCGCCGTAATATTTTCCGTTGTCGCACGAAACCACGTCGTACGCGCCCGTCGACGCGGCGGTAAGACTGACTTTTCTTTTTATCGTTTCAGCGTCGTCGAAAGACGCTTCGGTCTTTTCCGAAATCGCCGCGGTTATATAGCCGCCGCCGAAGTCGAAAGAATCCTGAAACAGAATTCCGTCCCCCTGAATAAGCGAATAAGTTGTGGTAATATACCCCGAATCGAGTAAAATCGCTATCCTGTCGCGCCGTTCCGAGTCTAAAAGGTACATCGCTTCCGCCAAAGACGTGGAAACGAATTCCACCGAAGAAAACCCCGCGCCGATAATCGGCGATTTAAACGCGCGTATAAAATAGTCGTCGCAAAAAATAAACGACAGTTTGCCTTTAAGCGTTTCGCTCGTTTCGCCTATCGGATTTGCGAGCCGCCTGTATCCGTCGAGTTCGAAAACGATAGCCGACCTGTTTATAAGCGCCTTTTTCGCGGAAGGCAGCACGAAAGCAGAATCGAAAAGGTCGTCTAAATCCTTTTCGGTAATTTTCTTTTTTTTGGAAAAGGAAATCTGGCTGTCTTTCACGGTTACGTCCGTGAACGCGCCCGGAACGCCCACGTAAACGGTATCAGCGTTTTCGCCCGCGGCGTTTTTAAGGTAACGGGCGCAGGAAGCGACGACTTTTCCGAGCGTTTCCGCGTCTAAAAATTCCCGTTCGGAAAAACCGTCGTAAACGAAATCTTTACGCGCTTTTATTAAAAAAGTGTTGTTGATTCCGCGTTCGCCGAGTACAGCCGTTATTTTAGACGAGCCTACGTCGAGAACGGCGACTTGCTTCTTTCGCATACTTCACCTGCCGTTAAATATAAAACCTTTAAGAGTTAAAACTCACACGGACTTATCAGTCCACGTTACTTGCATTTCTCCGTCGCTTTTTTTCGTAACGGTTATTTTATCGAAAGACTTATAGTAATCGTCCGCGCTTTCGTTGTAAGCCTTAAAAGCCGCTTCCGCTTTTTCCACGCCCGAATCGCACGCGTCGGGTATCTCCACCGTTACGCCCGTATACGTTTCGTACAGAACGTCTTTACGTTCGGGCATAACTAAAAGAGTCGCCTTTTTCACGTTGTCCGAAAGGCTTACCGCTTTCGTCATCGCGAGAAAAGCGTCGAACAGTTCTCCGCAGTCGGTCGAAAGGGGTTGTCCCGCCGTAACGGAAGAAAGGTTGACGCCCGAAAATTCGACGTCGATAACGCTCCTTTTTTGCTCCGCATAGTCTTTGACCGCCAGGAGTATTCCGTTTTCGTCGAGAATATAATACTTGCCGTCATAATTAAGACTGTATGTTTCGCGCCTTTCTTTGACGGAAAAACTCACGGAGTTGGGAAAATTGCGTTTCACTTTGCCGTCAAGATAAAAATAAGGATAATCTTTAAGTATTTCGCGAACGTCGTCTTCTCCCACGAACAGAACGCATTTGCCTTTAAGCGCGTCGAAAGACGCGGAAAGGGGTGCGGCGTCCGTCCCGTCGGACAAAACGTATTTTACGTCCACTCTCCTTACGAGCGATAAAAAAACGCACGAAACGACTGCGGCAACTGCAAAAACCGCCGCAATCAGTATCGCGCAAATCTTTCTGTTTTTCATACCTTCTTCCGTTTATCCGCTTATTTTTTTAATCGGTTTTTATAACGTCCGCGTTCAGCGCGGAGAGTTTTTTCTCCATTTTAACGTAACCGCGTTCTATATGAGACGCGCCGTCCACCACCGTTTTCCCTTCCGCGTTAAGCCCCGCGAGAACGAGCGCCGCGCCGCCGCGCAAATCCGCCGCCGTAACCTTTTCTCCGTGAAAGCGCTTTATCCCGTTCACTATCGCAGTATCCGACGCGACGGATATTTCCGCGCCCATCTTTTTAAGTTCACGAACGTAGCCGAATCTGTTTTCAAACACAGATTCCCGTATCACCGATACGCCCGAAGACACCGCGGCGAGCGCGGTTGCCTGCGCCTGCATATCCGTGGGAAAAGCCGGATAATAACCCGTTCTTATATAAAACGGTTTTCTCGTTTTTCCGCTACGCAGATATATTATATCATTTTTTACCGTCAATTTACAACTATTATCGCAAAGTTTACCTATTAAAGCGGAAAATTTTTCGCTCCTTACTCCGCTTATTTCTATTTCGCCGCCCGTTATCGCCGCCGCCACGAGATACGTTCCGGCCTCTATTCTGTCGAATACCGGGCGGTAAACCGTTCCGGAGAACTTGTTTACGCCTACTATTCTCACCGTTTCCGTTCCCGCGCCGTAAACCTTGCCGCCCATTGCGTTTATAAATTCCGCAAGGTCGGCTATTTCAGGTTCTTTCGCCGCGTTCTTTATTACCGTTTCCCCTTTCGCCGCCGCTGCCGCTATCATTACGTTTTCGGTCGCGCCCACGGACGGAACGGGAAGTTCTACCGCGCCGCCGCTTAACCTTTCGCACGCGAAACTCACCGCGCCGTCCCGTCTGTCCCCTTTTATTCCGAGCGCGCTTAAACCGTCGATATGCATATCTATGGGGCGTTTTCCGATATTGCAGCCGCCGGGGAGTGCGATTTCCGCAGACAACGCGCCTGCGAAAAGAACGGACGAACGCAGTTCGCGCGTTAAGTTTTCGGGTACGGAGCAATTATCCGCGCCGCTGCAGTCGAGAAGGAGATTTCCGTCCGAAAAACGGTGTTTCGCGCCCAGCGCGGACAAAATGGCGAGCATATTTTTTACGTCGGCTATTTCGGGACAGTCTTTTATAATTACTTCGCCGTCGGTCAAAAGGCTCGCCGCCAGAATAGGAAGAACGGCGTTTTTCGCGCTCTCCGCCTTTATTTTTCCGCTTATCCGCCTGCCGCCTTCTATTACGAATTTTCCCATAGCGTTCTCCCGATAATCGTGATATATTATTTTATGGAAAAATTTTGTTTAAGGTTAAGAATCGCGGATTTTTCTCAGAACGTTGCCGAGCCGCGCGCGGAAACGTTGTAAACTATGCCGAATTCCGCCATAAAAATTATTATGGAAGTGTTCCCGCTCGACACGAGCGG
>CAMEHL010000031.1 GCA_945917475.1 uncultured Clostridia bacterium
TGTTCTATTTGCGGATACTTTTTCCGAGACGATTATACTAACGCAAGGGGACACAGATATAGAACGACTGTAACCGCACCGACCTGTATGGAAGTTGGGTTTACGCACTATGAGTGTAAGAACTGCGATTACGAATACGACTCGGATTATATTCCCGCTCACGGACATAATTATGAAACGACGGTTGTGGAACCGACTTGTACCGAAAGGGGATATACCTTGCATAAATGCTCGTATTGTCAGGACGAATACAGGACGGACGAAACGCTTGCGTTAGGGCATAATTATTATGAAACTACGGTGGAAGTTACTTGCACGCAAAACGGTTGCGTAAAGCACACTTGTATAAAATGTGGATTTGAGTATGAGACGAACGTGACGCCTGCTTTGGGGCATAAGTATATTTCCGAAGTTACAAGACAGGTCACTTGCGAAGAAGACGGAAACAGACATCATATCTGCACCCGTTGCGGAGAACAGTATGATACCGCTATTCCGCACTTCGGTCATACTTATGAAATAATTGACGAGCATAACGACGGAGGAACGGTAGTTAGAGTTTACAGGTGTTCGGTGTGCGGATATTCTTATACGCAGGATTTAGGCAATCAGTATGAAGAAGTGTCTAACTACGTTGAATACTTGTTTCAGCAGTATTCGCCGTATATGATTTACGTCTTTTTAGCGACTTCGGGCGTGTGGTCTATTGCAATGGGTGTTGCGTATATCATAGCAAGAAAAAATGAAGAAAAGGAAAAGGCAAAGAAAATGCTTGTAAATTATGGCATAGGAATGATTGTTATTTTCGTGATTTTAGTAGCCGCGCCGCTGCTTGTCAGAGGGATTGCGGCACTAATTGCAGGGTAGATGCGGAACTTACTTTTACATTTGAGCTTTGAAATTTTTTTTGCTGGGAATGAAAATAGTTACGAAAAACTATTGACAAAAAAACAGATAAAGAATATAATAAATGTACAAACTTCGTATTGATACGAGAAAGTATAAAAGGGAGGTTGCTTATGAACGCAAAGGAAGTTTTAAGGAAAGCGGAAGCAGGTGAAGGCTTAACGGTTGCAGAAGTCAAGTTGTATCAGAAACTCGTTAAACCCGAAAAACACGTTTACGGAAAATACGGAACACTTGCCAAAAAGTATATGGAAGAACATAATCCCGCAAAATATTGGACGATAGAAGACTTGCCTGAATACTTACACGGGATAGATAAGGCGGCAGGCGAAATGTACGACGTAATGTATGAGAAGTTGTCACAGTCGGATAACTACAAAAAGAACGGTGACTTCCTACACGATTTACGGATCGAAACGGAGATTCGGAACAGGATAGATACCGAAATATTAAACGAGATAGTCTATGTGGACTAAAAGGAGAACGGGTATGAAAATATTAAGAAAGACGTTATCTATAACGGGGAAAGTATTAGGTGTCGGACTCATTGTTGCGGACATAGCGGCGACGGCGATAGGTGCAATTCTTTGTGCCGTATCGTCACAGGATTAAGGAGAACGGAATTATGGAAAGAAAAGAAAATACACCGGCAAGAATAAGTCGCAGAAAATATGAAGAAAAGCACAAGACAGAGAGAAAAGCGCAGTATAAGGTTTGGGGAACGAGCGTTGAAAGACAACTCGCAGACGAGATAGATGAATTTCTGTCTCGTCACCCGAACCTCTCAAAAGTCGCTATTGTTTCGGAAGGGTACAGAGTGCTTAAAGAACGCTTTGAGACTGAAAAGAAAAAATAAAGTATAAAATAACAACTGAATATTCAATGCGTTTTCGTGTTGATATTTAAAAGAGAACGTGTTGAATATAACGTTCTCTTTTGCTATTTAAAAAGAAGGGGGACGTAAAAAGAAAAAATGGCAGATAGTAATGCAGAAATTTTATTTGATAAAGAATTAATTAAAAAACTCATTTTAACATTAACCGATTCTGTTGATTTAGAAGAAGTTTTTTATAAAATAAGACAATATGACGGAGAACATAAAGATGATTAAATACGGAAGATATGCAAGATATTCAAGCGAAAATCAAAACGAGACAAGTATTGAAGGGCAATTGTTTTTTATGGAAAATCTTGCAAAACTAAACGACTATGAACTGTACGATACTTATATCGACAGGGCATATTCGGGGACGACAGAAAACAGACCTGATTTTCAAAGGCTGTTATCGGATATGCGAGACAGGAAATTTGACGTTTTGATGGTGCATAAACTTGATCGTATAGCGAGAGATGATTTCGTGATGGCGAAAGTAAAAGAGATTGCAAATGCAAGCGATATTAAAATCGTGAGCGTCGTTGAAAGATGCGACGACACTCCGGAAGGTAAACTTATGATGAATATCATAAGTGGATTTGCATCGTTTTACAGCCTTAATTTAAGTAGAGAAACGAAAAAGGGGTTCAGGGGAATGTTAGAAGAAATGAAAGTAACCGGCAAGGCAAAATTTATGGGAGGCAAAATTCCGTTCGGGTATGATTTGAATAACAATAATGAGTTTGTTATAAATGAAAGAGAAGCGACTACCGTAAATTATATATACGATTTATTTATTAACGGTAACGGTTATCAAAATATTTGTAGGATATTGGACAAGAAAGGGCTATACAACAAGAAAGGAGAGCCGTTTAAGGTAGATAACGTAAGGTTAATATTAAAATACGAGCCGTATACGGGAGTTTTTATACATAAAACAAATCCGACTAATAAATTTTACGACAAATACAGAAAAGAAATAAAGCACCAACTCGTAGAAGAGCGGATAGAAGGAATTATGCCTGTCATTGTAGAAAGAGAAAAGTATCTGAAGGTAAAATCAATTATGGACAATCCTAACAGATATAAAAATAAACGAGACGCAAAAGAACTTTATTTGCTTTCAGGAATAATAAAATGCGGGAGATGCGGATCCATAATGATAGGTAACAGAAACGGCACGCTTGCATATTATATTTGTCCTACGAAAAAAAAGACACGCACTTGCGACACTCACAATATCCCTAAAAAAGTAGTTGAAGAGATCGTTTTATCTTATCTTGAAGAGCAGTTTTCCGATAATGCGATAAATAATATGATTCGATATCTTGAAGAAAATAAAATCAATTACGTTTCGGCTTATAATGAGAAAATAAAGCGGCTCGTTGCGGAGAAATCGGCTATAACCAAAAAGATAGATAATTTAGTTAACATGGGACTAAACGGGAGTTTGCAGGATATTTTTAACACGAAATTAAAGGAATTAAAGGAAAAATATGAGGCAGCCGAATTGCAGATTGCCGAAATAAAAACCGTATTGGCGAAAGAGGATGATTTGAGCAATAAAATAAACGGCTATATTAAATCCGTTTCCAATATAAGGGGGTATGACTTAAATAGGCAAGCAAGAATAATAAGGTCGCTTGTCAGAAAAGTTGAAATAATATGTAACGGGAAGGGCAAGAAAGATTTTACGGTAATGATTGAAAGCGTGTTCGGAAAAGAGGAATTTACGGAAAACGGGCAAAAACAAAAACCCACATCCGATGAAGAATGTGGGTTATCGTTGGTAGCCCCACGGAGAATCGAACTCCGGATTCAGCCTTGAGAGGGCTGCGTCTTAACCGCTTGACCATGAGGCCGAAAAATACAACGCGCTTTTTATCGCCCGATTATTTTAGCATAATTAAAAAATAATTGCAACGATTTTAAGGCGGTTTAGTTAAAATAAAGACCTGCGTCGGCCGACGAAAAGGAAATAATTAACCCGTTACGTTAACAGGCGAAGTGTTTTGCCGCAAAGCGTCTGCATCTTCCTGATAAATGACCGTGAAACCGACGGTCGGAAGCACCGCTCTGAATTGCGGACGGAAACCTTCTTGATTTTAATTGTGGATTTTTTTGACCTTTTCTATCGCACCACGAAGGTTAAGGCAGATTTTCGTTTGCCTTATGTATATTGTACCAAAAACTTTCGCGCATTGCAATAGTTATTATTGACTTTTATTAAAAATTGTCTTAAAATTTAAGAAAAAAAGGTAAAAGTTTGTCCGATGAAGAAACTCGTCAATATAAGACCTGTGCTTTTTGCGTCTATATCAGTAGCCGCAGGGATAAGTTTTGCCTATTTTTTATTAACGGAAAACGTTTTGTTTTCGGTTATAATTTCAGTGTTTTTCGCCGCCGTAACCGCTTACGCCGTGATATTTAGCATTAAAGACGGCAAAAAGCGAGCGGCTATTATTATGCTTGTCGTTTTTCTCTTATTATTTGCCACGGGATTTACCGTATTTAAGGTGAAAACCGACGATTACCGTAAAGACGGTTTAGGGGGCAAAATATATACTGTTACTGGAAAAATTACTGAAATTCGCGAATATGACTCGGGAACTTTCGCGGTTTTATCCGACGTCAGGTTAAACGGCGCTTTTAAGGGCGGGATAAAGTATAAAATATCCCTATTTATATCGGGGCAAAACAGCCTTGAAGTAGGGGATATCCCCGTTTTTACGTCCGTCCTGCACGACAGAAGTTTGTTTTACGAAGGGAGACTGTCCGCTGAAAACATATCGAACGGAATAAAATATTCCGCTTTCGTAAAATCGGACGGAATAACCGTAAAGGGGAGAGACAGAAACGTGTTTGAAAACGTAAACGCGTTTATTAGAAATTCTCTTCGGTCGGGACTTGACGGTGATGAGTTTGCGGTCGCCTACGCAATGCTGACGGGCGATTCGTCTGATATGCAGGCGGAAACACTCTATTCTTACAGAAGCGCGGGGGTTGCTCATATCTTCGCCGTATCGGGGCTGCATATAGGCTTTATAGCCGCCGCTCTTGCGATGGTTTTTAAGAAAATAAAATTAAATAAAGCGACTAGTTGCTTGCTGACTTTTTCCGTCTGTCTTTTTTATTCGGGTGTGTGCGGATTTTCGGCATCGTCGCTCAGGGCGGTAGTAATGTGCACCGTTTTTTATGCGTCTAAAATAGGCGGCGACAGATACGACGCACTGTCTTCCGTTTGTTTTTCCGCCGCCGTTCTTTTGATTTTGTTTCCTTTACAACTTTTCTGCGCGGGATTTCAATTATCGTTCGCGGTAGTTACGGGAATTATTCTTCTTGCGAAGCCGATTTCAGCCGCGTTTAAGTTTTTACCGCATAAATTTGCCGCCGCACTCGGAGCGGTAATTGCCGCGCAGATTTCCGCTATTCCCGTAAGTCTTGCTTTTTTCGGTGAATTTTCGCTTTTTGCCGTTCTGGCGAACGTTCTTTTTATTCCTTTTTCGAGCGTTGTCTTTATATTGCTTTTGTTGTCCTGTATACTCGGCGGGGCGTTCGATATCTGTGCGATAACGCTTTTTATTCCGCGATATATTCTTAAATTCGTAAATATCGTGATTAATGCAATAGATTATCGCGCTTTTATAATAGGCGGATTTACGCTTGGAACTTTTTCATTGTTTTACTACTCGGCATTGCTTATTCCGTGCGGATTATTCAATTTACGCCGAACGACCGGAATCGTATGTTCGCTCGTTTGCGCGGCAACGTGCTTTATCGGCGCTTCGTTAAGCAACGTTTCGTTTTATAACAGGTTTAAGATTTACGCTT
The DNA here is from genome assembly GCA_945917475.1 of uncultured Clostridia bacterium. Classification (GTDB taxonomy): domain Bacteria; phylum Bacillota; class Clostridia; order Christensenellales; family Borkfalkiaceae; genus UBA1259. Next base: position 5,612 of record CAMEHL010000031.1, read on the forward strand.
TCGGCGCTGAAACCGTTTCGGCTGCGCTATTATCGAAAGGCGAAACGAACGTTCTGATTATAAGCGACGTCGATTACGTTTTTTCCGTTACAAAATTAAAAAGACTTGCCGAAAAAACTGGAAAAGAAAGATTGAACGGCGTGATAGTATTAAGCGGAGAAAACGAATTTTCGTTACAGGTTTTCGCCACGAGAATCAACGCGGCATTTAAAACGGACGAGATACGCTATTACGGCGATAAACGTAAAGACGAAGAAACCGTCGCCTTATACTCTTTTCCCGAAATAAGATTTCAAAACTTTTCGGACGGAAACTTTTGCGCTTACGGTATGACTTTCAATAGTTTGACGGAAGGCAGGTTTTTAACCGTTTCGTCGGAAGAAAAAACCGTCGCCCTGTCGGGTAATCTCGACTTCTCCGAATTATCGGCTCTTATCGGTTTACGCGCCGACCTTTTAATCGCATATAATAGGGCGGGAGAGTTGTTTGAAAAAACACAGGCAAAGAGATTTGCCACCTTCCGTGCCGACGTATTATTCGACGACGGAGAAACGGAAGGAATATATTTTTACGCTTTGTAATCTGAGCTCCGCTTTGACTTGATTTAAAAAAAATTTAAAAATCGCTTGAAAGCCGTTTATTATTTGTTGCGAAAGTTTTTATTTGGTGATAAAATGTATATGTGGGAGTTTGGATTTGAAATTTTCTGAGTTTAAAAACGGCATAGAAACGGGCGGGAAACCGTCCGCAATATATCTTTTCGAAGGCGAAGACGCGTATTTCAGAGAAAAGGGATTACAGGTTTTAAAAAGCCGTTTCCTTTCCGAACCGTCGCTCAACTACGCGGTTTTCGACGGCGGCGAAACGTCTTTCGGAGAACTTCTGTCTTCCGTTACGGCATACCCGTTTATGAGTGAAAAGCGCATAACGGCAATAAGAGAATTTTATCCGAAAAAAGAGACTGCGTCAGAATTTACCGTTTTTGCGGAAAATCCGTCCGAAACGGGAATACTCGTTATTATGAACGAAAAACCGTGCGATTATCTTAAAAAAATAAAGACAGTCTGTACGGTCGACTGTTCCAAAGCGGATACCGCAACTCTCGCAAGGTGGATTAAGGGGACTTGCCGCGCCGCGGGCGTGGAAATTCAGTCGGAAACCGCGGCAAACGTAGCGGTATATTGTCTTTCGGATATGACGAGAATTTCCACCGAAACGGATAAACTCATATCTTACGCGGGTAAGGGCGGAACTATTACCGACGAAGACGTAAAAATTCTCGTTCCGCAGGACGCCGAACATAAAATATACGAAATGACGGATTATATCGGCAAAAAGAAATTCGATTCCGCTCTTTCCGTTATCTCCGATATGCTCGGCAAGGGCGAAACGCCGCAGAGAATCATACTTTCAGTATATAACTATTTCAGAAGGCTTTTGTTGTCGGCTATAAGCGGCAAAACGCCCGCACAACTTGCGGAATGTTTCGGTATCAAGGAATTTGCTGCGGCAAAAACGCGCGAACAGGCTAAAATGTTCAGAATGCGTTCGCTTAAAAAAGCCGTAGACGCTCTTATCGACGCCGATTACAAGATAAAAAGCGGCACTGCGGATGCGGACGAAACGATGTGGATTACCGTCTTTTCGATTATGACGGACGGCGTCGCTTAAACAAGTGTATAAAGAAGTGTATAATTAAAAAAATAAAACGCGGATTTACCGCAAAACGCGAGGGAATTATGAATTTTGCCGAAAAATTCAAAACGCTTATGAACAACCTGTCCGCAAACGCCGACTTTCTCGTGGCGTTCATAGCGGGCGTAGTGCTGTTTACCGTTTTGTATTATATCCTTATAAAATTTTTGTTCGACAATAATTCGGGATGGTTGGTCGCAGGTTTTACGTTGCTTGCTATTTCGGCGGCGTTCGTTTTCGCCGTATTAAGGATAGACGGCGCGTTGTTCCTTATCTTGCCCGCGGTTTTTTTCGTGTGCATCACCGTTCTTTTTTCGGTTGAATTAAAGAGAATAGTGTGGGCGCGGCGAAACCTTAAACTTGCGGACGTTAAAAAAGGGGACGGCAGGTCTTACGACGAAGAAAAAGTGGATAACTGCATTTCCGAAATAATAAAGGCGTTGCAGAATATGTCAAAAAGCGATACGGGCGCGATTATAGTGCTTTCTACCGATAACGTTCCGAGCCAGATAATCGACAGCGGCGTAAAACTCGACAGCGATATTTCGAGCGAACTAATCGAAAGCGTTTTCTTTCCCAAAACGCCCCTTCACGACGGCGCGATGATTATAAACGATACACGTATAGTCGCTGCGGGTTGCTTTTTGCCGCTTTCGCAGAATATGGATAATATACCCAAAGATTTAGGCACGAGACACAGAGCGGGTATAGGAATAACCGAAACAATCGACGTCGTTTCGCTTATCGTTTCAGAAGAAACGGGTATTATTTCGATAGTAAAGGGCGGTAAAATCACCCGTTACGCCGATTCCGGAATGTTAAGGAAAACTCTTACGAGATATTATTGGAAAGAACTCGAAAGCGCGAGAAAATAATGCGTGCATTAACTGTTCGCTTATAAACGGAGTAAATAATGATAGAAGAAAATAAAAATATTATTCCCGAAGAAAACGAGAGCAAAGCGATAAAATTCTGGAAAAGAGTAGGATACGGCGCACTAGCGTTGTTTCTCGCTTTAATCACCGTAACCGTCGTGTGCTTATAATATAAGGTATAGGAGTTTGTATGAAAGAGACGGGAATTAAGCCGTGCAGAATACTTTTACCCGATACTGACGATTTTACGTCCTGGGCGTGCGTTGCGTGCGACCAGTTTACGGGTAACGCTGATTATTGGAAGCAACTCGAACGTTCGGTAAATGGCAAAAAAAGCGCTTTTAACCTGATTTTGCCAGAGATATACTTAAACGACGGCGTAGACGAACGTATTAAACGAATAAACCGCAATATAGACGACTATTTAAAGGACGGAACTTTCAGGGAATTGCCCGAAGGTTTCGTTTTGACCGTCAGAACGACTCCTTACGTTAAACGCCGGATAGGTCTTATAGGAGCAGTAGATCTTGAAAAATACGAGTATTCGCAAAAATCATCCGCTCTCGTCCGTTCGACGGAGGGAACGATAGAAGAACGAATTCCGCCGAGACTTAAAATACGCGAAAACGCGCATGCGGAATTTTCTCATATAATGGTTCTATTTGACGACGAACGCCGAGAAATAAACGAAACGCTTTACTTAAACAGGGATAAATACCGTAAACTTTACGATTTTAACCTGAATATGGGCGGCGGCAGCGTTCAGGGATATTTTATAGACGACGTTGAGAGCGTGCTTAACGCGTTTTCGGGACTTCTCGAAGAAAAAAGGCTTATAACTAAATACGGAAAAGCGGATTACTTCGCTTTTGCGGTGGGAGACGGCAATCACTCTCTCGCTACGGCAAAAGCGCACTGGGATAAATTGAAGAAAACTCTGACTGAAAAAGAACGTGTAAACCATCCTGCCCGGTTCGCGCTTGCGGAATTCGTCAATATTTACGACGACGGAATATATTTCGAACCTATTTTCCGTTTCGTAAGCGGCATAAATAAAGATAAATTCGTTGCGGGCTTAAAAAATGTCGCAATACATTATACGGGCGTTTATGCAGACGGGAAAACGGAATTTTTCGGCGAAAAAGGAAATATTCCGGGTGCGATAAAAACCGTAGATTCTTATATAAAGAGTTTTATATCTGAAAACGGTGGAACGGTCGATTATATACACGGAGAAGAAAATCTTCATAAACTCGTCGACCATAACGTAAATTCGATCGGTATTCTGTTTGACAGAATAGACAAATCGGAATTATTTAAATACGTTTCCGAAAGGGGTGCTTTTCCCAGAAAAACCTTTTCTATGGGAGAAGGCGTTGAGAAAAGGTATTATCTCGAAGGGAAAAGGATATAACGCGTCTGCGCACGGGAAAAACGACAACGGGAGACATAGCAAAATGTTAAAAGTATGTAAATTCGGCGGAACGAGTATGGCAAACGCCGAAACGCTGAAAAAAGTTAAAGATATAGTATTTTCCGACGAATCGAGAAAATTCGTCGTGGTTTCCGCGCCCGGCAAGAGAAATAAAGACGATATTAAGGTTACCGACGCGCTTTACCGCTGCTATGATGAATTAGCGGAAAAAGGGAATTGCAGAGAATCTTTCTCGGTCGTTCGCAAAAGATTTACCGATATCGTAGAAGATTTAGGTTTGTCGTTCGATATAAATTCCGTTCTCGACAAAACGGAAAACGAGATAGAGACTTACAGAGATAAAGAGTTTACCGCGTCCCGCGGCGAATATCTTTCCGCCGTCGTTACCGCCGATTATCTCGGCTTCGAATTTGTTGACGCCGCCGACGTCGTACGTTTCGACAGTGAAGGAAAACTCAACGAAGATTATACAGACGATAAAGTAAAAACGAGACTTAAAAAGGTTAAAAACGCCGTCATACCTGGTTTTTACGGGAAAAATTCCGACGGACTTATAAAGACGTTTTCACGCGGCGGCAGCGATATTACCGGTTCTATAATTGCACGCGGCGTTAAAGCCGACCTGTACGAGAATTGGACAGACGTAAGCGGTTTTCTCGTCTGCGATCCGAGAATCGTTCCCGACTGTAAACCGATAAAACAGATTACGTATAAAGAACTGCGTGAACTTTCGTATATGGGCGCGTCCGTTCTTCACGCGGAAGCGATTTTCCCCGTAATGAAAGGAAGAATTCCCATCAATATAAAAAATACGTTCAGTCCGCAGGACGAAGGAACGATGATTGTGCCTAACGAACAGTATTCCGCCGAAACGAACGGCGTAATAACGGGTATCGCAGGCAGAAAGCATTTCACCGTTTTATCAATCGAAAAATCGCTTATGAATTCCGAAGTGGGCTTTATCCGTAAAGTCCTTTCGGTGATAGAACATCACGGTCTTTGCGTGGAGCACGTTCCGTCGGGTATTGACACTCTGTCGGTAATTCTCGATTCCGAACAGTTAAAAGACGGCGTTTTATCTGATATAGTAAACGAAGTGCGCGAAAACGTTAGTCCCGATTACGTTCACGTAATAGAGAATATATCTCTTATAGCAACGGTCGGACACGGAATGACGAGAAGATCCGGTACGGCGGCAAAGATTTTTTCCGCGCTGGCACAGGCTAAAATCAACGTACGTATGATTGACCAGGGTTCGAGCGAACTTAATATTATAATCGGCGTTGCCGATACCGATTACGAAAAATGTATCCGCGCGATATATAGCGCGTTTGTTCAGGAAAACTGACACTATTCAACAGTTTTGCAGATATTTTCAACTGACAATAATTTTTTTACGGAGGCAAATATGGATTATGCAAAAGAGTCGTTGAGACTTCATGGGTTATGGAAGGGTAAAATAGAAGTAGTATCTAAGGTAAAAGTCGATAATAAAGACGATTTGTCGCTTGCGTATACGCCCGGCGTAGCGCAGCCTTGTCTCGAAATACAGAAAGACTATAATAAATCGTTCGAACTGACGGGCAGGGGCAACACCGTCGCCGTCATTACGGACGGCACGGCTGTACTCGGTCTCGGTGATATCGGACCCGAAGCGGGAATGCCCGTTATGGAAGGCAAATGCGTCCTTTTTAAAACTTTCGGCGGCGTAGATGCTATTCCGCTCTGCGTAAGAAGTAAAAACGTTGACGAAATCGTTCAGACGGTTAAACTGCTCGCTGGCAGTTTCGGCGGCGTCAATCTCGAAGACATTTCCGCCCCGAGATGTTTTGAAATAGAAAAGAGACTCAGAGAAGACCCCGAAGTGGATATTCCCGTCTTCCACGACGACCAGCACGGCACGGCGGTCGTATGCGTCGCAGCGGCGATAAACGCGCTTAAACTCGTCGGAAAGAAATGGGAAGATATTTCAATCGTGTTCAGCGGCGCGGGTGCGGCAGGCGTCGCCATAGCAAAATTAATGATTGCCATGGGCGCTAAAGACGTCGTTATGTGCGACAGAAAAGGTATCATTTATAAAGGCAGAGCGGAAGGAATGAACCCTTCTAAACAAGAAATTGCGGAGTTTTCAAATAAACTCAATAAAAAAGGCTCTCTCGAACAAGCGCTTAAAGGAGCGGATTTGTTCGTTGGCGTATCTTCTCCCGGACTATTGACTGAAGAAATGGTAAAATCTATGAATAAAGGCGCAATTGTTATGCCTATGGCTAACCCCGTGCCCGAAATTATGCCCGAACTCGCGATCGAAGCAGGGGCGGCGGTCGTCGGAACGGGCAGGAGCGATTACCCGAACCAGATAAATAACGTCCTGGCATTCCCGGGAATTTTCCGCGGCGCACTCGATTGCAGAGCCACCGATATAAACGACGAAATGAATATGGCGGCTGCAAAAGCGATTGCGGGTCTCGTTACCGACGAAGAACTCAAATCCGATTATATTATTCCCGCTCCGTTCGACAAGAGAGTCGCTCCCGCCGTTGCAAAAGCAGTAAGAGAAGCGGCTGTCAGAACGGGTGTAAACAGAATATAGGTGAGTAAATGAGTTTTTTCGAGCGCGTGTATCAGGCGGTAAAACAGATTCCTTACGGAAAAGTCGCAAGTTACGGCGATATTGCCGCCGCGCTCGGAAGCGTTCGTATGGCAAGGCAAGTGGGGTGGGCGCTTCACGCAAATCCCGCTCCCGATATCGTACCGTGTTACCGAGTTGTTTTTAAAGACGGAAGTTTAAGTGAATCGTTCGCGTTCGGCGGAAAAAGCAGGCAAAAGGAACTTCTTTTAAGCGAAGGCGTAAAATTTGATAAAAAAGGGCGTGTAAAGCCTTGCTTTTTTGTAAATAAAATTATATAATAAATAGCGTCGGTAAAAACCGACGCAGAATGTCGGGGTGTAGCGCAGTTGGTAGCGCGCTTGGTTCGGGACCAAGAGGTCGTGGGTTCGAATCCCGTCACTCCGACCACGTCGGAGCAAGGCTTTGTTATCCGCCGTTGCAACAGCAACGGCGGATAACAAAGCCTTGCTCCTTCTTTTTTTCAAAAATCTTTTGCTGTGTAAAATCTTTTAGGGAGCCCTTAGCGACTTTGGCGTCCTTGGTTCGTATTTCATACGTCCAAGTCCGCCATTTTTAATGATTATACGCGCTCGTAAAACCGAGATACGGATTTACGAGCGCGTGTATTATCTTGTTTTTTTATAAAAAAATTTAAC
>CAMEHL010000032.1 GCA_945917475.1 uncultured Clostridia bacterium
GTGCTGCGCGAACAGTGTATAATGCGCGGTCTGTGCTTAAAAGAAGCGTACGAACGCCTTTTGCTCGTAGACGACGACGTATTCGATAATTTCGACGTGGCTTTCGATAAAGACTTCGGCTACCTTACCGCCTGTCCGTCTAATCTCGGAACGGGACTGCGCGCGTCCGTAATGCTTTTTCTGCCCGCGCTAACCGAAAGCGGCAAAATCGCCGCCGCGCTCGAAAGGTTTTCCGAACTCGGGCTTACCGTGCGCGGCTTATACGGCGAAGGGAGCGAAGCGGAAGGGTGTACTTATCAGATAAGCAACGAAGTTACTCTCGGTATGACCGAGAGCGAAATACTCAATCTCGTAGAAGATGCGGTGCTGACCGTGTGCAAGGCGGAGCGCGAAGAAGAAGAAAAACTTTACGCTTCTCACGAACTTCAGACGATGGACAGGGCGAGAAAGTCGTTCGGGATACTGACTAACGCGGTGCTTTTGTCTTACGGCGAGTTTCTGACGGAGATGGCGAGAGTTAAACTCGGCGCAATGCTGGGTTTTATAGATATAAACGACATAGAACGGTTAGACGACCTTACCGTCGCGGTGCGCCCGTCTAATCTCTGCCTTGCTTACGGCAAGCGGCTATCTGCGGCGGAACGCGATTTTTACCGCGCGGAAACGGTAAGCAGAATATTAACCGAACTGAAAGGATAACGTAAAAATATGTATTACGACGCATTTTCGAGAAACGTCAATCAGGTTATAGAACTTGCGACCGCGCTTGCAAAGCGGTTCGGGTGCAGGTATATCGGCAGCGAACACATACTGTTCGGGCTGCTTAACGTGCAGGACGGCAGGGCGGCGGCTATTTTACGCGAAGCGGAAATAGACAGCGACAGGTATCTGTATTACTTCCGCAAAACAATAGATTCAACCATAATTATTCCCGGCAATATGTTCACGCCGAGAACGAAAAGGCTTTTCGAGAACGCGGTCGATATTTCGCTCAAATCACACTCGGGGTTCGTGGGGACGGAACATCTTCTGCTCGCGCTTCTGCTCGACACGGAGAGCGTGGCGGTAACCATTTTAAGGGCGATGCACGTTGACGTAGCGGAAATGGCGGAAGAACTCGCGCAGTACCTTTTATTCGAATCGGACGAAGAAGACGAAGAACCTGACGAAGACTTAAAGGCGACGGACAGTTTTATGAAAAAGGACGAAAAGCGTTCGGATAAAACGGGCGAAGAACCGTCCGAACTGTCCAAATACGGCGTAAATCTCAACAAAAAGGCGCAGGAAGGCAAACTCGACCCCGTTATCGGCAGAAAAAAAGAGATTGACAGAGTAATTCAGATTTTATCGAGAAGAACGAAAAACAACCCCGTTTTAATAGGCGAACCGGGCGTGGGAAAGTCCGCCGTCATAGAAGGGCTGGCGCAGGCGATAGTAAAAGGCGCAGTTCCCGAACTTCTCGCGGACAAAATCGTGTTTTCGCTTGACCTTGCGAGTATGATTGCGGGTTCGCGGTTCCGCGGCGACTTCGAAGAAAGACTTAAAAAGACGGTGCAGGCGGTAAAGGACGACGGAAACGTAATTCTCTTTATAGACGAAATACACAACATAGTCGGCGCGGGCAGTACGGGCGAAGGCAATATGGACGCCGCCAATATCTTAAAACCAATGCTGTCGCGCGGGGAATTGCAGACGATAGGCGCGACGACTATCGACGAATACAGAAAATATATCGAAAAGGACGCCGCGCTCGAACGCCGTTTTCAGCCCGTTATGGTGGACGCGCCGAGCACGGAAGAAACGGTAGAAATATTAAAGGGGCTTCGCGATAAGTACGAATCGCATCACGGCGTATCTATTCCCGACGACGCGATTATTGCGGCGGTTACCCTTTCGGACAGATATATAACGGACAGATTTTTGCCCGATAAGGCAATAGATTTAATAGACGAAGCCGCGTCGCGCGTGCGGCTTGACAGTTACAATTCGCCCGCGGAAGCGAGACAGAAAGAAAAAGAACTTTCCATGCTCGTCGCCGAGAAAAACGAAGCCAAACGGCGGGACGATCTGGAACGCGCTCTGCGCATAAACAAAGAAATCGAACGCGTTACGCGCGAACTTGACGATATTCGCGCCAAAGCCGAAAAGAACACCGTCAACCGTGAAAAATTAAGGCTTACGCCCGACGACGTGGCGAAAGTCGTGTCCAACTGGACGGGCGTTCCCGTTGTAAAACTCACCGAAACGGAAGCGGAAAAACTGCTCGCGCTCGAAGATATTCTGCATCAGCGCGTAATCGGTCAGGACAGCGCGGTGAAAGCCGTTTCCGACGCCATAAGAAGGGCGCGCGCGGGCTTGAAAGACCCCGACCGTCCCGTCGGTTCGTTTATTTTCGTAGGACCTACGGGAGTGGGTAAAACCGAACTCTCGAAAGCGCTTGCGGAAGCGGTGTTCGGCAACGAAAGTAACCTTATCAGGGTGGATATGAGCGAGTATATGGAAAAACACTCGGTATCCAAACTCGTAGGCGCGCCGCCCGGATACGTCGGTTTCGACGAGGCGGGGCAACTTACCGAAAAGGTAAGAAGAAAACCTTATTCCGTGGTACTGTTCGACGAGATTGAAAAGGCTCACCCGGACGTTTTCAATCTGCTGTTGCAGATTTTAGACGACGGCAGGCTTACCGACAGCAAAGGTCGCACCGTAAGTTTTAAAAATACCATTATTATTCTGACGTCCAACGTCGGCGCGACGGAAGCGCAACGCCGCGGCACGCTCGGCTTTACGGGCAGCGCGCAGGCGGAATACGACAATATGTGCGACAGATATACCGACGCGCTAAAAGAGAATTTCCGCCCCGAATTCCTTAACAGAATAGACGAAGTGATAGTATTCCGCAAACTCACGAGAGAAGATACTGCCAAAATCGCGGAAATTCTGCTTTCGAGCCTTAAAAAACGGCTCGCCGTAATGGAAGTGAAACTCGTTGTTTCGCCCGAAGCGATGGAACTTATAACGACCAAAGGTTACGACGACGAATACGGCGCGAGACCGCTTAAACGCGTGATTCAGAGATATATAGAAGATAAATTGTCAGAGCGGATACTGCGCGGCGGACTCGGCAAAAACACCACGCTTACCGTCGGAGCGAAAGACGGCGAATTTACGTTCGACTGACATTTTAAGGCGTGGAACTGTTAAATAAAACGCCGCACGGGAGCGGGGGCGAAAAAAACCGCGGATTGTTTTTTTGACGGCGAGCGTTAGACGCGCCGCTCGCGTGGGGGATAATTTTTCTTTTCGCGAAATCTAATTTTAAGCGTTAAAAAAAGGGTTTTCGCGCGGGAACGGCGTATTATTATATAAGGAGGATTATTATGAAGATAGACTACGTTGCGAGAAATTGCGAAATCAGCGACAAACTGAGAAAAATCACCGAACAGAAACTCAACAAACTCGACAAGTATTTCGGCGACGAACAAGCGGTTGCGAAAGTGAATTTCAAAAAACAATCGTCCTTTTTTACCACCGAAGTTATGCTCGACTATTGCGGGAATTTCGTGAGAGCCACCGCCGACAGCGACAACTTTTACGATAATTTAGACGCGGTTTTGCCCAAACTCGAAGGGCAGATAAGAAAATACCGTACCAAATTCGACAAACACCACAAAAACGCCGCTTTTTCCGATAATGCGGAATTTAAGGGCGAAAAACAGATAGAAGAAAGGCGTTCTAATCTCGTAAAAGAAAAGAAGTTCAAACTTAAACCTATGACGCTGAAAGAAGCACAGGAAGAAATGGAACTTTTAGGGCACACTTTCTACGTCTTTTTAGAAGCGAAAACGAACACCGTTCAGATACTGTATTTAAGAAACGACGGAGATCTGGGACTTATAGAACCCGAAATTTAAGTTGTTTAAGTTGCGTTTATTTATCGCTTATATAAACTAAAGTTTAACGTGTTCCGCCCGCGCGGTGCAAGCCGCGCGGGCGGAAGAACGGTTAAAAGCGGATACGAAAAAGACGCATATAAAACGGTTAAACGGAAAAATAGAAAACGTAAAATAAATAACGGAAAAACGGTAGTGATACCGTGAGTTAAAGCGAAGGGCAAATGGTTACTACGGGAATATCCACCGCGTCTCTTTTCGGCAGGTTCAAAACGGAAGAAGCCGTTTCGGAATTAGCGGAAAAGGGCGTTAAAACGGCGGAAGTGTTTTTAGAGTCTTATTGCGAATACAATAAGAAATTCGGCAAAAAGGTCAGGAAAAACAAAGGCGACCTGATAATTCACTCGGTACATACTCTCACCACGCAGTTCGAGCCGCAACTGTACAGTCTGAACGAAAGGGCGCAGAGAGACTCTTTCGTTCTGCTTGAAAACACTATGCGCGCGGCGAAAGAATTCGGCGCAAAATATTATACTTTCCACGGTTCGGCAAGATTCAAAAAAACGCCCGTGAAAATAGATTTCGACAGACACGCCGCAATCACGCGGAGAATTATAGAAGTATGTAAAAAGTTCGGCGTTACTCTCGCTTACGAAAACGTGCACTGGTCTTATTACAACTATATCGGGTTTTTCGACCGGCTGCGCGAAAAAACGGCGGGGCTTAAAGGCACTTTCGATATAAAGCAGGCGCGTCAGTCGGGCGTTCCGTATTACGAATACATAAAAGAAATGGGTTCGGACATTGTAACGGCGCACCTTTCCGACGTGGACGAAAACGGGAAAATGCGGCTTCCCGGCAAGGGCGTTACCGACTTTTCGGAAGTGTTTAAGAGACTTAAAGACGTCGGCTTTGACGGCGCGGTTTTAATCGAAGCGTATCAGAGCGATTTTGACGAAATGCGCGAACTTTACGAGTCTTACGACTATCTGTCCGAACTCGCGGACAAAATTTTTTAAAAGGCAATAACCCCGTAGGGGAAAGATAGGAGAAAAAAGATGAAAACTGTAAAAGACAAATATCTGGTAGTGGGCGCGGACTTTGCGGGCTTCCCGTTAAAAGAAGCGGTAGTGGCGCACCTTGAAAAGAAAGGCTGGAAAATACTCGATCTGGGCGTAAAAAAAGACAGCGATCCGAACGACACCGACCTGATGTTTCACAGAGTAGGGCTGAGAGTCGGCGCGGAGATTTCCGAAGGCAACTACGAGAGAGCGCTTTTATTCTGCGGCACGGGAATGGGCATACATATAGCGGCGAGCAAATGCCCGCACGTTCACGCGGGGGTAGTAGAAAGCGTTCCCGCGGCAAGGCGCGCAATCACGGGCAACGGAGTAAACGTTCTAGCAATGGGCGCGTTTTACGTCGCCCCGGCAATGGGTTGCGACATAGCGGACGCTTATTTGTCGGGCGAACTCGGCGGAGACCAGAAATGGTGGCGTAATTTCTACGAATTCCACAAACTCGCGATAGACGAACTCGAAGCGTTCGATTACGAAGAATATAAAAAGAACGGCTTTAAGGTGAACAAACTCGGCGATTACGATTTGGTTCTGGAAGATAAACCCGACGACGTTTAAGGATATAAATTATCCCGTGCGACGCGTTGTCCGTGTTTAACGATACTATTTTGATTTAAATATAAGCGCGCCCGTTCCCGAACGGTTAGTCCGGGAACGGGCGCGTGTTTTTTTATTTATAATTTCTTTACTATTTTCTTTTAACTTGCCGTCGGCTTAGATACGGCGTTTTCTCTTTCGAGTTTATCGAGTTTTTTATAAGTATATATTAAAACCGCCGCCGAGATTATGAAAGTTACCGAATCCGCTGCGGGCATAGAATAAAGCACGCCGTCCAGTCCGAAGAAAAGCGGCAGAATTATAACGAGCGACACGCCTAACGCCACTTCGCGCACGAGCGACAAAAGCGTTGAAAGGACGGCTTTTCCCATCGACTGCAAAAAGATGAACGCCGCTTTGTTCACGCACGCGAGCACGATTGTGGAAAGATATATTCTGAAACACCTTACCGCGAACAGGGTGTAGTGTTCGCTCTCGTTCGCCGCGCCGAATATTCCTATCAACGCTCTTGGCATAAGTTCCACAATAAGCAGCGAAACGACGCCCAGCGCGACTTCGCATAAAACAAGTTCGCCGAGAAGAGTTTTAACCCTTTTATATTCTTTCGCGCCAACGTTGTAGCCTACGACGGGTATACAACCCGCCGCAAGTCCTATCGAAACGGATATCGCAATCTGAAAGAATTTCATCACGATTCCGAACACCGCCATAGGTATCTGCGCAAATTCGGGCTGTCCGAAAACAGCGTCGGTCGCGCCGTATTTGCGTATCATATTGTTAGTTGCCGCCATGGCGGCAACGAGAGAAATCTGCGCGAGAAAACTGCATATTCCGAGCGCGATTACGGTAAGGGGAAACACCACCGTATTCGCGGCGTTGCCGTAAGAGCCGAGATAAGCGGCGTTCGCGATAAAAATCTGGTCTACAACGTTATAAAGCGCGCCGACGAGCAACGATATTATGCACGGCACGGCGTAACCGAGCATAAGTTTTCCGACTTTTTCGCTTTTTAAAAATTCCTGGTTTTGCATAGTTTACGATTAACACTCCTTTTCTACTTATGTTATTATCCCGAAAAAGCCCCGCCCACAAAAAAAGCGTAAGTCCGTAATCCGGACTTACGCCTTTCGGCAACGCGATTATCATTCGGTTTTTTTATTATTCTACCACGAAAAAGGGAAAAAGTCAAGAAAAAACGGCGCGCGTGAGTCGCTCATAACCGCTTGAATTCAATCCGCGCGATATAGCGGCGTTTTGAAATCGCGGCTATTCGGTTATACGAAAAAACCGCGGGGAAGATTGCGCTTTCCCGTCGCGGCTTACGACTTTACAAAAACTTTACGTTTATTTTACTTTTTTTTGAGTGTTAAGTTTTTCTGAACGAGTTAAAATACAGTCAGAAAATAAAAAGGAGACAAAAAATGAAAAAAAGAGTTTTAGGTATGATAGCCGCAGTAATGGCGGCGGTATCCGCGTTCGCGTTCACCGCGTGCGGCGGTAATTCGGAAACGGAGAAAGATATTCTCGTGGTTTGCCGCGAAGCGTCGAGCGGCACGAGAGAAGCGTTCGACAAATACGTCGGACTGTCTGCGGCGGATATAACTTCCGATAAAGAAGAATTCAGTTCCACGGGCAACGTGAGAGAAAAAGTTTCAAGCACGAAAACCGCTATCGGTTACATTTCGCTCGCGTCGGTTGACGACAGCGTTAAAGCGGTTAAGATAGAGAGAGTTGAACCCACGCAGGACAACGTGAGAAGCGGTGATTACAAAATCCAGAGACCTTTCCTGCTTTTAACAAGCACGTCGGTATCCTTAAACGCGGCGGCGCAAGACTTTTATAATTACTGTATGAGTAAAACCGCCGAAAGCGTTATTACCGGCGAAAAGGGTATAACCACGAGCGACTTTTCCACCCGCCCCGAATATACCGTTCCGACCGAAGCGCTCTCGGGAACTATCGTTCTGAAAGGTTCTACTTCTATGGAAGATATCATAAAGAAGTTAGCGGACGGTTATAAAGCGCTTTGCGGCGATAAAGTCAGCAGCGTGAACTTCACGTTCGATTTCCCCGGCTCGGGCGGCGGCAGAACGGCGGCTTCGGAAGATACGACGGGCAACGTTATAGGGCTTGCAAGTTCTTCTTCGCCGAACGATAAGTATACCGAAAACACGTTGTGTCTGGACGCGGTTGCCGTAATAGTAAACAAAGAAAACGACGCGGTAACGAATCTTACCAAAGAACAACTGAAAAGCATATATACTGGCGCGATAAAAAAATTCAGCGAATTGAAATAATATGGAACGTTCCGACGTAAAAGAAAAATTTTATAAAATCCTGTTCGCCTTTACCGCAATTATCTGTATAATTGCGGTAATCGCCATATTCGTGTTCCTTATCGCGAGAAGTATTCCCGCGTTCGGCAAAATCGGGTTTTTCGAATTCGTGTTCGGAAAGGACTGGTATCCCGATTATCGCGATACTTACGACGGGGAACTGTCGGGCAGTTACGGCGTGTTCAAGATGATTGTCGGAACGCTCGCGGCGACCTGCGGTTCGATTATAGTAGGCGGCGTGCTGGGCGTGTTCACCGCGGTGTTCATCTCGAAATTCTGCCATAAACGGCTTAAAAAAGTGTTCGACGTCGTAATCAACCTGCTCGCGGGCGTGCCGTCGGTAATCTTCGGGTTTTTCGGAATGAAAGTGCTTTTGCCTATGCTCGGCGTATTTGCCGACAACGGCAGCGGAAGCGGCGTTCTGGCTGTATCGCTCGTTTTGGGGCTTATGATTCTGCCGACGGTGGTTTCGCTTTCAAAAACGAGCATAGACGCCGTCCCCGACAGTTATTACGAAGGCGCACGCGCGCTCGGCGCAACGCACGAACAGGCGGTTTTCGGAACGGTAGTGCCCGCGGCGAAATCGGGCATTACCGCGTCGATTATTCTCGGCATAGGCAGGTCGATAGGCGAAACGATGGCGGTCATAATGGTTGCGGGCAACGCCGTCAATTATCCGACGGGTTTATTCAGGAGTTTCCGCGTGCTGACCGCAAACGTCGTTATGGAAATGGGTTACGCGGGCGAAGTTCAACTTGGCGCGCTGATAGCGACGGGAGTAGTGCTGCTTATTTTTATATTTTTCGTGAACGTGCTTTTAGGGCTCGTTACGAACAAAAAAAAGAAAGACCGCGCGAGCATAAAACGCAAAAACGCGTTTCTTTCGGAGTTAGCGCACAAGATAAAAATCGAAAAGATCGGCAGAATTTTCTCTTATATCGCGGCGGGCGTCGCCGCGGCGGGGCTTGTTTCCATAATAGCGTTCGTATGTATTAAGGGAATACCGAATTTAAGCGCAAAACTGCTGTTCGGGAAATTCGAAACACTCAGCACAATCAGCATATTTCCGTCAATCGTCGCCACGCTTATCACGATTGTAATCAGCCTTCTCATAGCGATACCCGTGGGCGTGTTTACGGCGATATTCTTAAACGAATACACGAAAAAAGGCAGTAAACTCGTTAAGGCGATACGTTCCGCCATAGACGTTTTAAGCGGAATACCGTCAATCGTTTACGCGCTTTTCGGAATGGTTACGTTCGTGGTGTTTTTCGGCAACAAAACGTCTATTCTCGCGGGTTCTTGCACGGTCGCGGTAATGCTTTTGCCCACCGTCGTGAAATCCACCGAAGAAAGCCTTAAATCCGTGTCGGACAGTTTGCGTGAAGGCAGTTACGCGCTGGGCGCGGGAAAAGTGAGAACGATTTTCAAAGTCGTTCTGCCGAGCGCGCTCCCCGGCATTATGTCGGCAATCATACTTTCTATGGGGCGCGTGGTCGCCGAATCCGCGCCGTTTATGTATACTATGGGCAGCACGCTTTCGCCTATGCCTAACAGCGTTCTCGACAGCGGAACAACGCTCGCCGTCGCTCTCTATAAACTCGCGGGCGAAGGCAGATACGTAGACCAGGCTTACGCGACCGCTTTCGTGCTTCTCGTTATAGTGCTTGCGCTTAACGTTCTCGCGCAGGTGCTTTCAAACAAACTCGATAAAAAATTAAAAGGCAGAAAGAAATGAAAAACAAGCGTAAAGAAGAAAAGCAGACCGAATTCGGTCAGAACATATCGGTGAAGAACGCGGAACTGTGGTACGGCGACTTCAAAGCGTTGAAAAACGTCAGCATAGAAATCCCCGAACGCAAAATTACCGCGTTCATAGGACCGTCGGGTTGCGGAAAATCCACCTTTTTGAAGTGCTTTAACAGAATGAACAACCTGGTAGAAGGTTGCAGAATAACGGGCGAATTCAGAATAGGCGACGTGGATATTTACGGCAAAACGGACGTGAACCTTTTGCGCCGCAACGTGGGTATGGTTTTCCAGAAGCCCAATCCGTTCCCGATGAGCGTTTACGATAACGTGGCGTACGGACCGCGCACGCTCGGCATAAAAAAGCACGCGGAATTAGACGAGATAGTTGAAAAATCGCTGCGCGGCGCGAGCATGTGGGAAGAACTTAAAGACAGGTTAGGAAAGTCCGCGCTCGGTCTTTCGGGCGGACAGCAACAGCGGCTGTGCATTGCGCGCGCGCTCGCGGCAAACCCGAAAATTCTGCTTATGGACGAACCGACTTCCGCACTTGACCCCATTTCGACGGGCAAGATAGAAGAACTCGCTGAAGAACTGAAAAAAGAGATAACGATAGTTATAGTTACCCATAATATGCAGCAAGCCACGCGCATAGCGGACGAAACGGCGTTCTTTTTGCTGGGTGAACTTATAGAGTACGGCGATACGGAGAAAGTGTTCTCCGCGCCCGCGGACAAGAGAACGGAAAATTATATTACGGGCAGATTCGGATAATATTTTATCCGTTCGTAAACGAAAAAACTTGTAAAAAGGAGAAAAAAACGCTATACTATGAGTATAAGGGCAAAATACGAAAACGAACTTAACTGCGTGTTCAACAAACTGATTGCAATGTGCCGCGATACCGAACTCGCGATTGAAAAGTCCGTAAACGCGCTTAAACAGCGCGACCGCGATCTCGCGAAAGAAGTCATCTCGGAAGACAAAACCATCGACAACGAAGAACGCGAGATAGAACAGGACTGTCTGAAAATTCTTCTGATGGAACACCCGGTCGCAAGCGATTTCAGAGACGTTTCCGCCGCGCTTAAAATGATAACCGATTTAGAGCGCATAGCCGACCAGGCGTCGGACATATCGGAAATATCCCTGCAATTCGGAGACGAAGAATTCATCAAAGAACCCGAACATATCGAAATGATGGCAAAACTCGTTATCGGTATGGTAAAAGACGGGGTTACGAGTTACATTAACCGCGACCTCGACGCGGCGAGAAGTCTCGAAAAGCGGGACGACCTCGTGGACGAACTCTTTGAAACGGTAAAAAAGGATTTGATAGAACTTATTAAGACAAATCCTGCCAACGCCGACCAGGCGATTTTATTTATGATGATTGCCAAATATCTCGAAAGAATAGGCGACCACGCCGTGAACATAGGCGAGTGGGTGGAGTACGCGGCGACCGGTTATCACAGACCGGGCTGAAAAACCGATCCGTTTCGCCTTTCGGCGACAGTGCGTGTAATCGGAAAGGGCGTTAGCAGCGTGCGGCGGAGAAAAAACCAACCGAAGGAGAAAAAGAGAAAATATGACGGGAACGGATCTGAACGGTAAACTCGTATACGCGGTGGACGACGAAGAACCGATACGCGAAGTGTACAAATACGCTATCGAGAGCGCGGGTATGAACGTGCAATGTTTTTCTTGCGCCGCCGAACTGTTTTCCGAGACGGAAAAGCGCGTTCCCGACCTGTTTATTCTCGACATAATGCTGGACGGTCTTGACGGTTACGAAATACTTACCGAACTGAAAAAAAACCCCGCGACTACCGACGTTCCCGTGATAATGGTTTCCGCGAAAACGGCGGAGACGGACAAGGTCAAGGGACTTAATCTGGGCGCGGACGACTATCTCGTCAAACCTTTCGGCGTTCTCGAACTTATTGCGAGAATAAACGCTAAATTCCGCGCCGCCGCGCCTAAAAAAACTCTGCTTAAATACAAGGATATAGAACTCGACGCGTCAAAGCGCGAAATCACGGTTAAGGGCGAAAAACTTCCGCTCACGCTTAAACAGTACGAACTCTTGAAAACCCTTATGGAACACGCGGACGCCGTAGCGGAACGCGACTATCTGCTCGATACCGTCTGGGGTGAAAATTACGGCGAAACGCGAACGCTCGATATTCACGTCGGCGAACTGAGAAAACTTCTCCGCCCGTCCGACGCCGAAATCGTTACCGTAAGGGGTGTGGGGTATACCTTAAAATGAAAAACAAAATAGTAATATTCAATATAGTCATAATAACTCTCGCAATGCTGGCGGTGTTCTTTTTCGGACTGTCTACCAACAGATCGTCGCATTACGAAGAAGCGGAAAAGCAGATAAAACAGGTCGCTGAAATTTATCTCGCGAACTACGACGCGGAAAATCCCGCAACGGCGGCGGAGAGCGTTCCCGACGGAATACGCGTTACCGTAATCGCTACCGACGGTACGGTAATAGCCGACAGTCAGGACTCGTCTCTTACGGGAACTTCGCACATTGACCGCGAAGAATTCGTCGCCGCAATGCAGGGCAAACCCGAATTCGTTACGCGTTACAGCGAAACGCTTAAAACGGATATGATGTATTACGCCGTTAAAGCGGAAAACTGCGTTATACGTATAGCAGTGCCCGTCGAAAACGTGGAGAGTTACGTAAAAAAGACCGTTCCGACTATGATTTACGTTCTGCTTATCGCGCTCGCGACGGCGTACGTCGCGGGGATAATCGCAACGAACGGCATCGTTAAACCGCTCAGCGACGTTAAAAACAGGCTTGCGGACGTGAAGAACGGAACGTACGGCAACGCCATTCCCGCAACGGGCGATAAAGAAATAAACGCAATAATAACCGAAATTAACGGTATAAGCGATAAGTTGTCCGAAAGCATAAAGGAAACCAACGGCGAAAAAGAACGGCTCGGTTATCTTTTGCGCAACATATCGGACGGCATCGTTGTTACCGACCATAACGGGGTCGTTACCGAAATAAACAAGGTGGCGACGGAAATCTTCGGCGTTACCGCGGCGAAAGGCAAAAACGCGTCCGTCCTTATCGGCGACAAAGAGTTCAACGGCAGATTATCCGACTGTCTGCGCGACGGTTCCGCGCAAGAGTACGAACTGAAAACGGGCGGAAAAACGTATATGTGTACGTTTAAGAA
>CAMEHL010000033.1 GCA_945917475.1 uncultured Clostridia bacterium
GCCCATTACCGTCGACATTTATTTCGTGAACGTTAAACAGTTCACGGGCTGCAAATGGGGCACGTCTAACCCCATAATGATGCGCGACCCCGAATTCGGTATGATAAGAGTAAAAGGCTACGGCTCTTACGCGTTTAAGGTTTACGATTCGGGCGTGTTCTTAAAAGAACTTTTCGGAACAAATTCTTCGTTCGTTACGAGAGACATAACCGACTGGCTTAAATCGATGCTCGTTTCCGCGCTTACCGACGCTATCGGCGAAAGCAAAATCTCCGCTCTCGACCTTGCTGGCAACACCACCGAATTCAACCAGATCGTTACCGCCAACATACAGAGTAAATTCAACGAAATCGGTCTTAAACTCACTAACCTTTTCATCGAGAACATGTCCGTTCCCGAAGAAGTGGAAAAGGCGATAGACGAACGCAGCAGATACGGTATACTCGGCGACAAGACGGACGTGATGATGAAAGTCGCGGCGGCTCAGGCGATGCAGGACGCGGCGAAAAACCCCGGTACGGGCGGCACGTTTATGGGTGCGGGTATCGGTCTCGGCGCGGGCGCGGGTATCGGCTCTGCTTTTGCGGAAGCGTTCAGGTCGTCTCAGCAACCGGAAAAACAACCTGCGCAGAACTCGTCGCAAAACGCCAAAGCGGTGAAGGCGACCGGGCATTGTCCCGAATGCGGCGCGGAAATAGCGGTCAACTCCAAGTTCTGCCCCGAATGCGGCGCAAAACTACCCGCAAAAAAATTCTGTACAGAATGCGGTGCGGAAGTATCGGCAAACGCTAAATTTTGTCCCGAATGCGGCAATAAATTATAAGCGGAAGCGACCGCGGGATAAACAAAAAAAGTTTATTCTTATAAACGCAAATACGGAAAGCACGTCCGACACAACCGTCGGTCGTGTTTTTTTTTACTTTCCTTCTCGCCCTTTATTTTTACCCCGCTTTTTTTCTATGCGACAACTTGTCTGTCCGTTTAAGTCAAATCGCGATTTTAGCACGCGAACGGTTGCCTTTATATTAAGGGCGAAAGGCTATGTTTTAAAAAAAACGCACGGAAAAACCCGAAACCGAATTTACGGCAACGGGCGTGATTCCGACGCGCGGCTTCCGTTTTATTCTTCTTTCGCTCTGTAAAACAGCAATTTGATGACTTTACGGATAACAAGCGGCGGCTTAACGCAACATATTTTCATATAACACTCCCGAAAAAATTATTTTAACGCCGATCGCCCCGTTTGGCGGAGCGTTTACGGCAACAACGTATTATCATTATATGAAAAATTCCGCGCGGAAGTTACTCCGCGCGGGAAAAACCGACCGTAACGGGAAAAAACCGATTTCCCGTTCGTCAGACTTCTCTTAAATACTTGATGACGTCCGCCCTGTCCTTTTCGTTGAACACGGTGCTCCCCGCAACGATTACGTTCGCCCCCGCGAGTTTTACGCTTTTTACGTTTTCACGGGTTATGCCGCCGTCTATTTCTATATCGATATCTTTCCCCGTACTTAAAACGAGACGGGACGCTTCTTCGATTTTAGGCAGAACGTATTCTATGAATTTCTGTCCGCCGAACCCGGGAAAAACGCTCATAAGCAGTATCATATCGCATTCTTCTATAACGGGTTTCAGCGAAGATACCGGCGTATCGGGATTTATGACCGCGCCGCACTTTACGCCCAGCGATTTTATCGCTTTAAGCGTGTCTTTAAGCCTGTCTTTGCACGCTTCTTCGTGAACGGTGATTATGTCCGCGCCCGCGTCCGCAAACCGCTCTATATAATTCCAGGGATTTAAAATCATAAGGTGCGCGTCGAACACGGCTTTCGTGTACGGTCTCGCTTCTTTTATGAATTTAGGTCCGAACGAAATGTTTTTGACGAAATTGCCGTCCATTACGTCGAGATGCAGTAAATCCGCGCCATTTTTCACGATATTTTCCACTTCTTCTCCGAATCTCGAAAAATCCGCCGAAAGCATCGACGGTGCGATTTTGATTTGTCTTTCCATCGTTTATCTCCTTTATGTCGTCCCTTAACGGGGTTTATCCGTGTTGCTTTTCTGCGACGCGTCGCCGAATCTTACGGGAAACAGGATTTGCCTGTTTTTAGAAACAAGCAGGTCAAGGCGCGCGAGCATTTTTGAAAGGGAGCGTACCGAGCGTACGTAACCCGAAAAAAGCGGAGCGCAACGCCGAGATGCGCCGTTTATAAGAATAGGCAGGCGTCGCCGTCGCTTAAATATCTGCGCCGCAGTTGTCCGCACGCGCCTTCTATGTCTTCGCCCATCTTCCTGCGTACGGTCGCGGACAGTCCGCCGCGCACAAGAACACCCATAAAACGGTACGCTTCTTTTTCCGTACCCGCCGTAAGTCCTTTTTCTTTAACCGCGTTAAGCCGTATCAGGTTCACGTGGCAGGGTTTGCCTTTTAACAGTCCGATAAGCGCTTCCGCGTGGCGCGGCGTATCGTTTTCGCCCTTAATTAGGACGTATTCGAAAATATATCTTCTGCCCGTCGCGGCAAAATAGTTTTCGCACGCCGCGAGAATTTCCGCTATCGAATACCTTTTCGCCACGGGCATGATTTTGCACCGTTCTTCGTCAAACGGAGAATGCAGCGACACCGTGAGATTAAGCGGTATTTTCTCGTTCGCGAACGCGTACATCTGCGGCACGAGTCCCGAAGTGGAAAGGCTTACGTTTCTCGGACTGACGTTTATCCCGTCGGGAGCAGAGAGCAGTCTCAGAAACTTTACCGTGTTGTCGTAATTGTCGAACGGTTCTCCGCTGCCCATCAGCACGACGTTTATTACTTTGCGTTTTTCGCCGAGACCGCCGCCCTGCTTTTTGTTTACGGCGATTATTTCGCCCAGCATTTCGGCGGGCTGAAGATTTCTTATAAGCCCCGAAAGCCCGGACGCGCAGAACGCGCAGTTCATTCTGCAACCCACCTGCGTGGATATGCAGAGCGTATACCCGTACTTATATTTCATAAGCACGCCTTCTATCACGTTGCCGTCTGAAAGCGAGAAAAGGTATTTTTCCGTTCCGTCCGCGCTGACGAAAGTCCTTAAAATTTTCACGGGCTGAGCGACGTATTTTCCGTCGAGCGCCGCGCGTAGAGTTTTAGACAGTTCGGTCATTTCCGAAAATTCCGCGCCCGCATGCAACGCCCTGAATATCTGCGCCGCGCGGAAAGGCTTTTCGCCCGCGGCGATAAGCGCGGTTTTAAGTTCGGTTATATCGAGATTAAGCAAAAATTCTTTCATCTTTTTCTTTTCGACCCGTATTTCACCGTTCAATCCCCCGCTTTTTTAAATCGCGCCGTAAAAAATCCCGCGCCGCCCGACTCGTCCGGCAGAAACGTGATTCCCGCGCCCGATTTTACGTGCGGCAGAGCGGAACTTATATCTTCCGCCGTGAATTCGGGATGAGCGGAGAGAAATTTTTCGCATATATCTTCGTTTTCGCAAGGCAGTACCGAACAGGTGGAATAGTGAAGATATCCGCCCTTTTTCACGTATTTGCACACGTTGTTTAAAATAGCGAGTTGTTCTTCGTTAAGACTCGCTACGTCCCTTTCCGTTCTGTTCAGTTTTATATCGGGATTTTCGGAAGCGACGCCCATACCGCTGCAAGGCGCGTCCGCAAGCACCGCGTCGAAGTATTCCGCGTAACGCCCGTCGAAAATTTTCGCGTCCGCGCAACCGACGGTTATGTTGTCCCGCCCCATGCGGCGTTTATAACTTTCTATGAGTTCGGTTCTGTGCGGGTGAATATCCCAGGCGGTAATCTCTTTGCATTTATAAGATAGCCGCACGCTTTTGCCGCCGGGAGCGGCGCAGCAGTCGAGAAGTCTGTCGCAAGGCTTAACCGTTTCGCAAATCGCGACCGAGCCGAGCGATTGAAAAGTGTATAGTCCGCTGTCGTAATCGGCGTTCCGCGTAAACCTGCGCGCGGTAAACACGCCCGTAAAAGGCGTTTCTGAAAACGTAACGCCTTTTTCTTCTAAATACCGCCTGCCGTCCGTGCCGTAAAAAACGAGCGCGGTGTCGGGCGGGGGCGCGGACATAATCTTTTCCGCGCGCGCTTCGCCGTAACGGGCAACGAGCGCGTTCACGACGAATTCGGGGTAAGAATATCTGACCGCAAGCCTTGCCGCGCCTTTATCGGGAAGCGGAATTTCCGTCGCGACGAATTTTCTCAAAAACGCGTTGACGAAACCGCTCGCGCCGGCTTTCCCCAGCCTTTTGGTAAGTTCGACCGCGTTTTTTATAACCGCGTAATCTTTTTTTCCGAGATATTTTATAGAATATTCCGCGATTTTCAGAATAGTTCTTACCGCGAGTTTAGGCGTTTTTTCGGTAAGCGCGGCGATATAATAGGACAGTTCGGCGTCTTTATCCAGAACTCCGTAGCATATCTTGGTCATTGCCGCCCTGTTCTTTTCTTCCGCAGGGGTGTCAGACAGAGCCTGTTTGATAAATGCTTTTTCAGAATACACCTTGTTAAGCGCGGTATAGCAGTCGTAAAACAGATTGAGCATTATTCGAGTCCGTCCCCGACGGCGATATTGCCGCCGCGCAGAAAATCAGCCGCGTCCATGCGCTTTCCGCCCGCTTTCTGAACGGATAAAAGCCGCACCGCGCCGTCTTTCGTTCCGACTAATAGTTCGCCGTCCGTTTTAAGCACGACTCCCGCCGCGCCGACTGCGCCTTCCGCCTTTTCCGCCTTGTAAATCTTAAACGGCTCGCCGCGCAGATATGCGAAAGCGACGGGTGCGGGATTGAACGCCCGCACGAAATTCACCACGTTTTCGGATAAATCGCCGAAATCTATATGCGCGTCTTCTTTCTTTATGATTTTAGTAAGCGTAGCGCGCGATTCGTCCTGTTTTACGAATTTTGCGTTACCGCCCGCGATAAGGTCGAGCGCTTCTTTTATAGCGACCGCACCCGTTTCGGACAGTCTTTCGGAGAGTTCGCCCGCCGTTTCCGTGTCGCCTATCTTAATCTTTTTGTATAAGAGAATATCGCCCGTGTCTATGCCGATATCCGTTTTCATCACGGTTATGCCCGTTTCTTTTTCCCCGTTTTTAATCGCGTAATTTATAGGCGACGCACCCCTGTACGCGGGCAGCAGCGACGCGTGGATATTGATTACGCCGAGTCTCGGTATATCGAGTATTTCCTGCGATAAAATCTGCCCGAACGCACAAGTTATCATCAGGTCGGGTTTGAGCGCGAGCATATCCGCGACGCCTTCTTTCCTGATTTTACCGTACTGAAAAACTGGTATTCCTTCAGACTCCGCGAAAACCTTTACGGGCGGCGCGGTAAGAATTTGTTTTCTCCCGACAGGTCTGTCGGGATTACACACCGCGGCGACGACTTCGGCGCGTTCGTAACCGACTACGGCGGCAAACGGTTTCACCGCGAATTCGGGAGTGCCGAGATAAACTATTCTCACGTTCTGTCTTCCCCCACGTTTTTCGCTATATCCACGTATAACACGCCGTCTAAATGGTCGTATTCGTGGCAGAATATCCGTGCGAGATACCCCTGAATTTTCATCGTAACGGGTTTTCCCGTTCTGTCCTGAAACTTAACCGTAATTTTAGTCGGTCTTGCCACCGTGCCGTATTTGCCGCGAACGGATAAACAGCCTTCGGTGTCTTCGCAACTGCCCTTTCGCTCGGTTATGACGGGGTTTACGCACTCGAACAAATTATCTTCGTAATCGACGATGAAAACGCGTCTTAAAACGCCCACCTGCGGCGCGGCGAGCCCCACTCCGCCCGCGCTTTTTAAGGTGTCTTTCAAATCGTCTAAAAGTTCCGCCGTCTTTTCGCCGAAATCGGTTACCGCGAAACTCTTTTTCCGTAAAACGGGGTCTCCTATCTGTAAAATGTTTCTGAGAGCCCTTTTCTTCTCCTTGTTTTTGCCCTTTTAATAAAGCGGTCTTACGCTTGTCTGTTTACCTGTTTAAGTGAGATTGTTCGGGTTTATTTCCATGTACACGCTCACTGTTCTCGAATTATACTTATCCGAAACGGCGAAAATTCTGTCTTTAAGTTCGCCTTTTCCGGACGTTATTCTCATAAGCACCTGATATCTGAATTTGCCCTGCAATTTTTTCAGCGGCGCTTTCATACAGCCGAAAAAGAGAAAATCGTCCTTTCTCTCCGCCCTTAACGCGCCGAGTTCTTCGTATACCGATTTGGTAACGCCGAGCGCGGCTTCGCTGTCCGCGCCGCTTACGAGTATTCTCACTATATCGGCGTACGGCGGAAAACCCGTGGCTTTTCTCACGGATATTTCGTGTTCGAAAAAACCATTGTAGTCGTAGTTTATCGCGCGGAGCAATACGGGGTGTTCGGGCGAATACGTCTGCAATACGACCGTTCCCGCTTTCTCTGCTCTCCCCGAACGCCCCGCCACCTGGGTAAGCAGTTGAAACGTCCTTTCGCCGCTCCTGAAATCGGAAAAATGCAGACTCATATCCGCGTCTAATATCCCTACGAGCGTTACGGACGGAAAGTCGTGCCCTTTCGCTATCATCTGCGTGCCGACGAGAATATCCGCCTTGCCCTCGGAAAATTCGGACAGTATTTTAAAATGCCCTTCTTTCGTCTGCGTGGTGTCTCTGTCCATTCTGAGTATGCGCGCTTCCGGGAACAGTTTTTTAAGTTCCGCAACCACGCGTTCGGTGCCGAATCCGCCGTATCTTATGAACGGACTTCCGCACTCCGTACACGCGGTAATCATTTTGTATTTCGCGCCGCAGTAATGGCAAAGGAGAGACTCGTCTTCTTTATGGTAAGTCAGGGCGACGTCGCACGAATCGCATTTCTGAACGTGCCCGCATTCGGTGCATATCACCGTTTTAGAGTAGCCGCGCTGGTTGAGAAATATTATCGCCTGATTGCCGTCTTTAAGGCAATACTCTATTTCTTCTTTAAGAGCGGAAGAAAAAGGCGAATTGTTGCCGCGCCTTATTTCCTTTCGCATATCCACCACGTCGACGACGGGCAACGGTTTTTTGTTTATTCTGTCGGGAAGTTCAACGAGATTGTAAACGCCGTCTTTCGCCTTTAAAAAACTCTCTACCGACGGCGTTGCGCTGCCGAGAACGAGTTTCGCCCCGTTAAGTTCCGCACGGTATTCCGCCACGTTCCCCGTAACGTATCGCGGCGAAGATTCGCTCGAATAACTGCCGTCGTGTTCTTCGTCGATTATTATTATTCCCACGTTTTCGAGCGGGGCGAACACCGCGCTTCTTGCGCCAATCGCGATTTTCGCTTCTCCCGTTCTGAGTCTCCACCACTCGTCAAACCGTTCTCCCATAGAAAGTCCGCTGTGAAGTATTGCGGCGGTCTCGCCGAAACGTGAACGGAGTTGGCGCAACATCTGCGGCGTAAGCGATATTTCGGGAACGAGCATTATCGCGGTTTTGCCGCGCTTTATCGCCCTTTCTATCAGTTCGAGATACACTTCCGTTTTGCCCGAACCCGTTACGCCGTACACAAGACTTACCGTCTTATCGGTATTTTCTATGCTTTCCACCGCGCGTTGCTGTTTTACGGTCAGTTGTACCTTTTTGCCGAACGCGTCCAGCGTTTTATACGGCGCGCGGAAAACCTTTTCTTCGGTTATTTCCAGATACCCCTTTACGTTTAACCCTTTTACCGCGGACGCGCCGAATGTTTCGTTCACCCGCGCGAGTTCCGCTCTGCCGTTTTCGGATAAAAACATTAAAAGGTCTTTCTGTCTCACCGCGCTCTTTTTTAAGGACGACGCGACTTCGTCCGCGTTTACGCCGTCCGCCAGCGCGACGTATTTTTTAAACTGTTCCCGCACCTTGCCTTTGCGCATTTCGGCAGGCAGAAACAGCCTTAACGCCGCCGCGCGCGTAACGTAACAACTCTTTACGATATAGTCGGCAAGTTTAAGCGTTTCTTCCGTCAGCG
Organism: uncultured Clostridia bacterium; assembly: GCA_945917475.1. Taxonomy (GTDB): domain Bacteria; phylum Bacillota; class Clostridia; order Christensenellales; family Borkfalkiaceae; genus UBA1259. The sequence goes on from CAMEHL010000033.1 coordinate 7,976, forward strand.
CGGGCGTTTCTTCTAAAACCTTTATTATCTTCTTTATTTTTTCGGGCGGGTATTCGCTGCTTTCTTTTAAACGCATAACTATCCCTTCGACGGTATATCTGCCGAAAGGCACGGTAACTCTGCTGCCGACGAAAACTTCGCCGCAGCCGTCGGTGGAATATTCGAAAATTCTGTCCACGTCTCCGTGGGATATATCGACTATTACTTCCGCATACATCGGTTCGCTACCCTTTATCCGTTCCCGTTTATCCTTTTGCCTGTTACCGCCCGTTTTTTGTTTATCCGTTTATCCTTTTGCCGCTTTTACATTTAGTTTGCGCCGTCCGAACGCCCGTTTTCTTTGCGCCACGCTCTCCGCAACGCGTTAATATTCAGCCTTAAAATCACGCGGAAAAGCGGAAAGAAAGCGGAAAACGGCGCGGCGAAAGATAGCAAAAGCGCGTTCGCCATTTCGGTCGAACGCGCCGATTATCAGTCGTTGGTGGCGATGAGTTTGCCGTCGTAAATTTCCTGCGCGGCGACCGACAAGGGTTTTTCGTTGCCGGGAAGTTCGGAAAGTCCCTGGTTTTGCGCCTGTTCCATAAGTTGTCTTGCGCGCTTGCTCGCTATGACGCAAAGCGCGTATTTTGAGCCGATTTTGTTTGCCAAATCGTCGATAGGCGGTTTATGTATCATATTATTCTTCTCCTTGTTTCCGTATAATTTATATCCGTTTATTTTTTTCTTTTCTTATTATTTCCCTTATCTTTTCTACCGTCTTTTCAAGGTCGTCGTTGACCACGGCGTAATCGTAAAGGTCCTTTTTGCTTGTTTCGTAAGCGATGCGTTCCATTCTAAGGCGTATCTGTTCTTCCGTTTCGGTATTGCGCGTTTCGAGCCTGTGCTTCAATTCTTCGAGCGACGGCGGCAACACCATTATAAGCACCGCCTGCGGGAATTCTTTTTTTACGTTAAGCCCGCCGTTCACGTCTATTTCGAGCATCAGGTCGTTTTTGCCGAGTTTTTCGGTTACGAAGTCGCGCGGAGTGCCGTAATCGTTTCCGAAATGCTCGGAATACTCTAAAAATCCGCCGCGGTCGCGAATTTTTTTGAACTCTTTTTCCGTTATGAAAAAATAATCTTTCCCGTCTGTTTCGCCTTCTCTCGGCGCGCGGGTGGTACAGGAAACGCTCAGCGCGAAGTTTTCGTCCCGCTCGACTATGAGTTTTGCTATCGTGCCTTTTCCCACGCCCGAAGGACCGGATATCACGACAAGAATATTTCTCATTGCTCTGCGTTCCTTATTCTAAATTCTGTACCTGCTCTCTCACTTTCTCTATCTCGTTTTTAAGAGACAGCGCGAGACGCGTTACTTCTACGTCGTTAGATTTTGAACAAATCGTGTTCGCTTCGCGGTTGAACTCCTGCATTAAAAAGTCGAGTTTCTTGCCCGCGTTTTCCGTGTTTATTATCGCGCGGAACTGAGTTATATGCGAGCCTAATCTCGTCAGTTCTTCGTCGATATTGACTTTATCCGTATAAAACGCCACTTCGTTTAAAAGGCGCGCTTCGTCGTATTTTACGTCTTTTAACGCTTCTTCTATGCGCGATTTGAGTTTCTCTTTGTATTCCGCCGCTACTTTGGGCGCGCGGAGCGAAATTTTTTCCCTTACTTCGCTTATATCGTCCATTCGGGAAAGCATATCCGCGACGAGTTTCGCGCCTTCCGCCTTTCTCATCGCGTTAAGGTTTTCGCACGCCTTGCGCACGGTATCCGTTACGGCGTTTTCTATATCCGAAACGTCCGTGGTCGCCGCCGATTCGGTTACGTCCGGCAGTCTGAGCAGAAACGCGGGCGTTACGTCGTTTTCTACGCCGAGTTTCTCGGCGAGTTCTTTGCCCGCGGCGTAATATTTTAAAGCCTTTTCGATATCCACCGTTACGCCCGCCGCGGTTTCGCGCTTATCCGAAAAAGTTACGAACAGATCCGCCCTGCCGCGCTTTACGTTTTCAGAAACGACTTTGCGTATTTTATCTTCTAACGCCGCGAACGCGCGCGGGGCTTTGACGTTAAGGTCGAGAACGCGGTTGTTGACCGTTTTTATTTCTACGGTAAGATCTATCCCGTCCCCGGAATATCTCGCCGCGCCGTAACCCGTCATGCTGTTCATTGCGTTTCTCCTGTGGTATTTTTATTATTTTATCACAAATAAATCGTTTAATCAAGTCTTTATAAGGTTTTTAAACGTTTCTTCGTCTATAATTTTTATGCCGAGCGCTACGGCTTTGTCGAGTTTGCTCCCCGCGTTTTCGCCCGCGATAACGAGCGTGGTGTTTTTGGAAACCGAACCCGCGGTTTCTCCGCCGAGACTCTCTATAATTTCCGCCGCTTCGTCCCGTTTAAAGTCCTTTAACGTTCCCGTAAGTACGACTTTTTCTCCCGAAAACACGCCGCCCTTGTCTTTCGGAACGCAGTCTTTAACGGTTACGCCGAGCGACAGAAGTCTTTCTATTTCGGCGGCGTTGGCTTGGTCTTTAAAATAACTTTCCACGCTTTCGGCAACGATTTCGCCAACGTCTTCCACGGACAAAAGCGCGTCTTTATCCGCTTTTGTCAAGGCGGATAAACTCACGAATTTTTCAGCCAGATCTTTCGCGGTCTTTTTGCCCACGTTGTCTATTCCGAGCGCGAAGATAAAGTTTGCGAGCGGAACTTCTTTCGAGTTTTCTATCGCGGCGAAAAGATTGTCCGTCTTTGCCTGCTTAAACCCGTCGAGCGCGAAAATCTTGTCTTTGTCGAGCGTATAAAGGTCGGAATAATCGTCCGTACCGAATTCGTCGAACAACAGCGCGGCGGTCTTTTCGGAAAATCCGTCTATATTAACGCCGTCTTTACACGCGAAGTTGGTAAGCCTTGCTATAACGCGCGGGCGGCAGTCTTTGTTCGGGCAGAACAAATTCGCGCCCTTTTCCGTGAGCGCCGAGCCGCAATACGGGCATACTTCGGGTTTTTCTATGTCCCTGCAACCGTCGGGGACTTCCGTCGCGCCGAGAATTTCGGGAATAACTTCGTTACTGCGCCTTATCAGCACTCTCGCGCCTATCTTTACCTTTTTGCGTTGAACGTCTCCGTAATTGTTAAGCGTTGCTTTTCTCACCGTCGCGCCCGCTAAAAACACGGGTTCTACCTTGCCGAGCGGCGTAAGTTTTCCCGTTCTGCCCACCTGCCATATCACATCTTTAAGTACGGTGGTTACTTCTTCCGCCTCGAATTTATACGCTATCGCCCACCGCGGAAATTTATCCGTCGCGCCTAACTTTTTACGCAGCGAAAAATCGTTCACTTTCACTACCGCGCCGTCGGTCAGCACGTCGAGCGATTTACGCGTCGTTTCCACTTCGTTTATCGCGGACGTAACTTCTTCTATGCCGTTACACACGCGCAAAAAAGGGTGAACCTTGAACCCGTTGTCTTTTAAAAACCGCACGCATTCCGTCTGGCTGTGCATTTCGCCTTCGGACATATAGTTTACGTTATAAAACATTATTTCGGGCTTTCTCTTTTCCGTCTCCTTGGGGTCGAGGTTTCTTATCGCGCCGGCGACGGCGTTGCGCGCGTTTTTAAGCGGTTCTTCCGCCGTTTCGTTGTATTTTTTCAGCACCGACAGGCGGATTATCGCTTCGCCCTGAACTTCCAGCGTGCCCGTATACGACACCGTCATAGGAAAACTCTTTATGGTAAGCACCTGCGCGGTAACGTCTTCGCCTTCTATGCCGTTTCCGCGGGTAGTCGCGCGGACGAAACGCCCCTTATCGTAAGTAAGACATATCGTCAGCCCGTCGAATTTGTATTCAACGGTATAAACGAGCGGCTCGCCGTCTTTGTTTATGCGCTTGTCGAAAGCGTAAATCTCTTCAAAAGACGTCGCCTTTTCGAGACTGTACAGCCGCTCTATGTGGCGGTGCTTTTTAAACGCAGGAACGGGTTCGCCGCCCACCCTTTTAGTGGGGGAATCGAACAACACTTCGCCCGTTTCCTTTTCCATTTTAACGAGTTTGTCGTATAACTCGTCGTATTCTTTGTCCGAAACGGTGGGATTGTCTAAAACGTAATACTCCCTTGCGTATCTGTTAAGCAAATCCACGAGTTCTCTCATCGTCATTTCAGTATCTCCAACGGCGCGTACTTCGCCGACAACTGTTTTATTCCGACGCCCTTAAAAGCGACGTCGATTATTATATTATCCCCTTCTCCCTTAACGGTTATAACCGTGCCTTCGCCGAATTTCGCGTGGCGGACTTTCGTTCCGCATTTATAGCCCGAGCCGCCCGTCGCAGCGGGTTTAGGCTTGTTGCCCGCGAGAAAATTACGCGCGTATGACGACGAATACCCCGACGGACGGTCGCTCCCCGAAAATGATATCTCTTCGTCCCGCGGCGTTTTGCCGTAGCCGTCGTATTTAGGATTGTTTCCGTAGCGCGTATAGCCGCCGTCATAACCTTTGCCGTAAGAGCCGCCGCCCCCGTATCCGCCGCCGTAAGCGTTTACGTTGCCGTAAGCGGCGGGTTT
>CAMEHL010000034.1 GCA_945917475.1 uncultured Clostridia bacterium
AAGAGTTTTTGGTATAATAGAAAAGCCGATAAAATCGAAGGTCAAATATTAAGCGTAAAGCATAAGGAGAAAAATATGTTAATATCTACAGAAACGTCTTCGGGGGAGAAATACGGCGATTATTGCGAAAGGGTGAAAGCGATAAAAGACTCAGGCTTCGACGCGTTCGATCTGACGATATTTCCGCATAAGGTATACGACCTGCCGGAATCGTTTTTTTTGAGGAAAAAGACGATAGACGAAATTATAGCGGAAACGCCGGAAGACCCCGAAAAGGTTATGACTGCGGAAAAAGCGAAAAAACTACGCGAATACGCCGAAAAAATAGGGATAGCGTGCAATCAGACTCACGCGCCTTATCCTACGGCTTGGCGCGGAGACGAGAGATATAACGCGTTCGTATCGGAATATCTCAAATTGTCGATAAAAATAAGCGGGATAATGGGAGCGAAAGTATGCGTGGTGCATCCTTGCAACGATTACACGCCGGAAGAGAACGCAAAAATGTATAGAAATCTCACGGAAACCGCAAGGGAGAGCGGGGTTAAAATCGCGCTCGAAAACATGTGGAACTGGAACTACGCTAAAAATCAGGCTGCACCCGCGGCGTGTTCGGACGAAGACAATTTCGCGCGGCATTTAGATTTGCTGGACAGCGACGTGTTCGTCGCTTGTCTTGATTTGGGTCACGCGGAAATGGCGGGGCTTGGCACGAGCGCGGTAAAAATGATAAGAAAATTAGGAAAGCGAATACAGGCATTACACATACACGATAATAATCTGCACGACGATCTGCACACCGCGCCGTATACTTCCGGAATAAAATTCGGCGAGATATTCGCGGCGTTGAAAGAAGTCGGATATACGGGAGATATAACGTTTGAAGCGAACGGGTTTTTAAATAGATTGCCCAAAGAGTTATATCCCTGCGGATTGCGTTATTTGCGCGAAACGGGCGAATATTTCAGGAGTTTGCTCGGATAAAGATATCGTCAGGCGAATCCGATAATGCGGCGGCAAACCGCGAGTATTTAAACAATAGTTATACCGAAAAGAATACGGATATATAGAAAACACAGAAAAGAAAAATGGAAACAGATTTAATTGCGGATGCGGAAAATAAACGGGCAAACAGGCTTATGGTGCTGTGTTGTCTCGTATATACTTTTGCGTACATAGCAAAATACGGATATACGTCAAGCATCGTAGCGATAATATCGTATTACGGGGTAACTCGTGCTAAAGCAGGAATAGTCAGTACGGTTTTTTTTGTGGCTTACGGTTCAAGCCAGATTATTCACGGGATATTGTGTATCTAATCTTGCGCCTATGAAACTTGGCGGTAAAAATAACGTCGGCATGCTCGGCGGCTTAACGTATATAGGCAGCAGCATCAGTTCGTACGGCTTGGGAGCGTTTGCAGACGCAAAAGGGTGGCTTGGCGTTATGTATTTGTTTCTGATAGTGTGCGTGATGCCCGTTTTTCTTGAAGCGGTATATTTAGTTACCAGAAGCATTGTCAAGAAAAAGCAAGCGGATAAAGAGTGTTGATCGCGCGAAACGGGCGAGTATTTCAGGAACTTATTAAAAAAATAATTTTTAGGAGAAAAAAATGAACACGATAAGGATAGAGAAAGAGAATAGGATAGGTAAGATCAAGCCGATGCACTGCGGAAACAACGTAGCGGGGCTTGGGGGAGATTGCAACGGGCTGTATAAAGATTTAAAAATACCGTATACGCGGTTGCACGATTCGGCAACGATAGAACGCCATTTGGTAGACACGACGTCTGTTTTCCCGAATTTCGACGCGGACGAAAACGATCCTTTAAGCTACGATTTTGCGTTCACGGATTTTTATCTGCAAAACATAATTAAAATGGGGATGAAACCGTATTACAGATTAGGCGTGACGATAGAGAATTACGCGTATATAAAAGCGTATAACATACACCCGCCGAAAGATTTCAAGAAATGGGCAAGGATATGCGAACACATAATAATGCACTATAACGAAGGCTGGAATAACGGATACAACTACGGGATAGAATACTGGGAGATCTGGAACGAACCGGAAAACAGTCGCGATCCCGCGCGGAATCAGATGTGGACGGGTACGTTTGAAGAGCTTATAGAACTGTACGAAGTGACCGCAAATCATTTAAAGAACCGCTTTCCTGGAATAAAGGTAGGCGGCTACGGGTCGTGCGGGTTTTATTCTATATTGAACGAAACCGCAGGAGACGCAGCGTGCGTAACCGAAGATACCGATTATTTTATCGAGTGCGCGAATAAGTTTTTAAAGACGATTTCGTCTGACGGACATAAAGCTCCGCTCGACTTTTTCTCGTGGCACTCGTACGGAACGTGCGAAAAGAACATAAAATTTGCGAGATACGTAAGAAAGCTTTTAGACGATTACGGGTTTAAGAAGACGGAAAGTCACCTTAACGAATGGAATCCGTCTATGTGGATAAGGGGAACTCTTATAGACAGCTCGAATATACTTGCAAATATGCTGGCGTTGCAGAACGAGCCGCTGGATATGGCGATGTATTACCAGTTCAGAGTGGTAACGGATTATAACAGTCTGATAGATCCGTTAAAGAAGAAACCTATGAAAGGGTATTACGCGTTTAAGGCGTTTTCGTATCTGTACGAAAAGAAAGAACAGGTAAAAGTAACGTCGTACGGAGACGGAGGGATATATTATGCGGGAGCATACGACGGAAACGAAGGCGTGCTTGTGATAACGAACAATTCCAACACCGTAAACTGGACGGTGCTCGAAGGAATAGAAGTAAAAGAAGTAAAGTTTATAACCGAGCGGAACGACGATAATCTCGATACGATGAAAGGGGGAAACAAAACACAATTCGATTTATTTCCTTTCGAGTCGGCGGTAATAATATTCAACTGAAAATAGTTCTGTGAGAAACCGTGTTGCAATAACGTCGAAAATTATTTTTTAAACGTCAAGTGTAAATGCGAAAAAGAAAATATTAGTATTATAGGTGTTCAGTTTGATCCGAAGTTAAGAAACCTATATATAACGACAAAGCCGATAGAGTGTGATTTCTCTATCGGCTTTGTATTAGGTTACGGATTATTTAAAAATACATTTATATGGCAAAATTCCCCGAACGTCTTTCTTATAGTAAACAGATTCAATCGTTTAAGAGCGGGAGTAGGAAAAATAATTTCGTTTTTTATTGCATTTATTATTTTTTTAGTGTATAATCTATCTGTAAACGACAATTTGTGCCGTTCGGGCGGGGTTTCCGCCAAATTTTATCGGAGTGCTGTGGGAAATGTCAATTTTCAGAAAAAATAAAACGAAAGGTTGCGTCAATAAAATCGTCGTTACCGAAAGTTCGGCGAGCGAACAGTCGGACGGTTACAATAAACTGCGCGACCAGTTGATGGTCATTAACGCCGACGGCAATACCAAAGTTATACAGATAGAATCTTCTCTCGACAACGAGTGCAAAACCGTCGTAACCTGCAATCTCGCGGTAAGTCTCGGATACGCAGGCAAAAAAGTCGCGGTCGTAGAAACGGATTTCCGTTATCCCGACGTTCATACGACGTTCGGCACGGACGGCACGGACGGAATTGCCGAATTCGTAAACGGGAAAATCAACGCCGAACATGCGGTTAAGTCCACCGCGTATCCCAACGTAGACGTGGTCGTGCGCGGCGGCGAAGTGCCTAATCCGCTGACGGTGTTCACGTCGGAAAAATTCAAAGAACTGATTTCGTTTTTGCGCGAAAAATACGATTACGTTCTTTTAGATTGCGCACCCGTACTGCTTGTTTCCGACTATATTCACATATCCAAGGTGGCGGACGGAGCGGTTCTGCTCGTGGCGTACGCTTCCACTTCTAAATTCGCGGTTGCGGACGCGGTGTCGGAAATGAAACGCAACGGCGTTAAGATTCTCGGAACGGCTTTTACAATGTACGATAAGAAAAAGAGTTTCGGGTACGCGTATCACTATAAATATTACGGGTACAGCAACTACGCGGCGAACGACGGAAAGCAATGCGAAGGCGACTGCGCGGCGGAACAAACTGCGTCGGGCGACGGACGGAAGGGAGAAAATTAACTCTTTCCGCACATACGCGATACGGAAGGTCGGAGTAACTCTGACCTTTTTTGCTGACGGAAAACGTCAGCGCGCGGCGCAAAATAATGCGGCGCAAATACAAATAAATGCGGCGTTAATACAATTAAAATCGACTTAAATACAAATAAATACGTTGATAATAAGACGTAAACGCAAAGAAAACCCGACGGCAACGCGCGTAAAACGTATAAACGTATAATAGTAAAAAGGAACACATTAAAACGCGGAGAAAAAGAAAAGGGCAGATAACGTTATGGACAAATATCTTATAGCGATAGGCGGCGGCGAGATAAAGAACAAGACCACGCTTAAAATAGACGAATATATTGCGGGTTTAGCGAAAGCGCACGCGGGCGAACGCAGGGCGAACGGGTTGTTTTTCGGCACGGCGTCGCACGATTCGATGCCGTATTTTAACAGTTTCAGAAAGACTTATACTTCGGTATTCGATATTAAGGCGGAAGTCGCGCTGACCGTTTACGGCGAAATGAACGTCGAACACATAGCGGCAAAGATAGATAACGCCGATTTTATATACGTCGGCGGCGGCGATACGGTGTTTATGCTTGAAAAGTGGCGCGAAACGGGGCTCGACAGGCTAATCCTTAACGCTTACGGAAAGGGGACGATTTTATGCGGCCTTTCGGCGGGTGCGATATGCTGGTTCAAAGATATGTATACCGATTACGAAATAATGCGCGGCGACAGTTCCGAATACGTTATGAGAAAGGGTTTAGGCTTGCTCGACGGCGCAATGTGCCCGCATTTTAACGAACGCGAAAAGGACTTTACCGAAACCGTGATAAAAGAAGGGTTAAAGTCCGCGTATTGCGTGGAAAACGACGCCGCTCTGGTTTTCAGAAACGGAAAGTTAGAGCGCAGTCTTACCGCCGGCGGCAACGCTTATTTAATGGAAAACGACAGCGGCAAAATAACGGTGAAAAGGTTATGAACAGGATAAACTACGACCGTGAGACCGATAAAATCATAGCGGAATGCAAAGCGCGGGGCATCAAGCCGAAGTTGCTGTTGCACGCGTGCTGCGCGCCGTGCGCTTCCGCATGCGTCGAGCGGATTGCGCCGTATTTCGACGTTACGCTCTTTTTTTACAATCCGAATATGGATACGGCAGAAGAATACGGAAAACGTGCGGAAGAATTGCGGAAACTCGCGGGCGTTTTCGGTGTGAACTGCGTTATAACCGACTACGAACCGACGGAGTTTTACGACGCTGTAAAGGGGTATGAAGACTGCCCCGAGGGCGGCAGCCGTTGCGAAAAATGTTTCGGATTGCGCCTGCTTAAAACCGCGGAGTACGCCGCCGAGAACGGTTACTGTTATTTTACTACTACGCTCACGGTCAGTCCGCTCAAAAACGCCGAACTTATCAACGCGACGGGTTTTTCCGCCGCGGAAAAATCCGGCGTGCAATTTCTGCCGTCCGACTTCAAGAAAAAGGGCGGATATTTAAGGACGGTGGAACTCTCGCGCGAATACGGGTTGTACCGTCAGAACTACTGCGGTTGCGAGTATTCGAAACGGAAAAACCCCGTCTGATTTCGGGCGGCTTAGCGGTTATAACGCTTAAATAAGGTGAAAACGAGAAGGGAAAAATGGCTACGGATAAGAGTTTAATAGAATACGTTGCGGACTCGCTTAAAGCGTGCGGCGATATTAATTACCGACCTATGATGGGGGAATATCTCGTGTATCTTGACGGGGTTTACTTCGGCGGAGCGTTCGAAAACTCGTTTTGCGTGAAAAAAGTGCCGGAAAACGCAAAGTTCGGACTGCCCGAACGCGCGCCTTACGACGGCGCGAAACCTATGTATCTCGTAGACGACCTTGACGACGCGCCGCGCTTAAAAGAGATAGCGGAAGCGACTGTATCGGGGCTTTTGAAAAAGACGAATAAAAAAGGCGGATTAAAAAAATAACGGATAAAGCGGATAAAAAACATAATTGTTTAATAAGAATAAAGCAGAAAATAAAAATAAAGCGCGGTCGCAAATTTAATTTGCGACCGCGCCCTTTTAAATTCATTAGTATAAAGTCGGCTTTATTATCCGTTAAAGTCCGATTTTATTTTCCGTCGTTGAAATACAGAATACCGAGAGTATTCGCGCCGCAATGGCTTGCAATCGTGCAACCCGCACGCGTCTCGAAAATATCTTTAAAACCGCAGTTTTCGAGCGCGGAACGAGCCGCCTGCACCATTTCGGGCGTTGCGGTGGTATAGGTTATGAAAACGCGCGACAAATCGGGCGTGGAGAATTCCGCAAGAATGTCGTCGCAATATTTGGCGATAACCGCGTCCATTCTGCCGCGGTATTTTTTATCCGACACCATTTTGCCGTTTTTAAGGACTATTCTCGGGCGGATTTTAAGAAGATTTGCGCCGAGAAGTTGCAGACTGCTGCACCTTCCGCCCTTATAAAGATATTCGAGTTTTTCGACGACGAAACTGACTTGCAGTTTTTCGCGCCGTTCGGCGAGTTTTTCCGCTATGTCCGCAGGGGACGCGCCAGCTTCCGCAAGTTCGCGCGCGTATATCGCTAAAAGACCTATGCCCGTAGAAAGGCTTTTGCTGTCTACGGCGAAAACATTTTCAAAAGAAGTTGCGGCGGCTACGGCGTTCGCGCAGGCTGAAGTGATTTCTCCCGAAAGGGTTATATGCACGACCGCGTCGTAATCTTTTTTAAGAGACGAAAAATATTCTTCGTATTCGAACCGATTTATCGCCGTGGTTTTTGGCAGAATTTTGTTTTTGTCCACGAAAGCGAATATGTCTTCCGTAGAGCGTTCTCCGTCGGCGATTTCTTCGTTGCCGAGAATTATGTGATAGGGAATTACTTTTATATCGTATTTATCGAGCAATTCGCGTGAAAGGTCGTTGGTCGATTCGACAGATATTGCGATTTTCATGTAAAAACCTCGCTTTCGGAAGCGCGCAGAAAGGGCGCGTTCGTAAAATTATGATATTATTTTAACACATTTAAACACGATTGACAATCGTTTTTTAATGTGCGGCGGCACATTTTTCGCGGAAAAGACTATGAAAATACTTGCCTTGAACCCTTGGAAAGTGATATCATAATACATATTCGGATTATCCGATATATCAGGAGACGAAAATGAAACAGATGAACGGGGTTGTGAAACGCTCTACCGTGAATTACGACGAATTCAAAGAAAACGACGGGAAGACCGTTACCATATCGGGATATATTCACAGAATCCGCGAGATGACGGGCTTTTCTTTCGTCCTTATCAGAACGGAGCGGGACGTCGTGCAATGCGTCTATTCGCCCGACTTTTCAGATTACCGTTGGGACGAACGGCTGTGCGAAGAAGCCGCCGTTAAGGTTACGGGAAAAATCGTGTCGAGCAAAGACGCGCAGGGAAACGACAGATACGAAATGCAGATTCACGGCATAGAGATTTTATCTCTGCCCGCCGCACCGCTGCCTATCGTTATCAATAAAAAACAACTCGACGGGATTAACCTTAGCACCGTTCTCGATCTGCGCCCCGTTTCTATGCGTAACCCAAAAGAACGCGCTATTTTCAAAATTCAGGAAGGCATTGCCAGGGGATTCCGCGAGTTTTTGTCGTCGCAGAACTTCACCGAAATCCGCTCGCCCAAAATAAACTTCGCGGGTGCGGAAGGCGGCACTAACGTTTTTAAACTCGATTACTTCGGGAAAACCGTGTATCTCGCGCAAAGCCCGCAGTTGTATAAACAGGCGTTAGTCGGCGTATTCCAGAGAGTGTTCGAAATCGCGCCCGTGTTCCGCGCGGAACATCACGATACGTCGCGCCACCTTAACGAATACACATCTATGGACTTCGAGATGGGCTTTATAGACGGATTCGAAGACATTATGAATATGGAGACGGGCGCGCTCAAATATATAATGAATCTGCTTAAAACGGAATACGCGAAAGAAATCGCGCTTTTAAAGGCGGACGTTCCCGAAATAGATTCTATTCCGTGCATAAAGTTTATGGACGCGAAGAAACTCGTTATTGAAAAATTCAAATATCAGCCTACCGATATGAAAGACTTCGATCCGACGGAAGAAGAACTCATCGGCAAATACGCGAAAAAAGAATTAGGCTCTGACTTCATTTTCGTAACTCACTATCCGTCCAAAAAACGCCCGTTCTATACGATGGACGACCCCGAAGACCCCGAATACACGCTCTCTTTCGACTTGTTGTTCAGGGGGCTGGAAATCACTTCGGGCGGTCAGCGTATACACGATTATAACGCGCAGGTGGAAAAGATGGTTAAGTGCGGAATGAACCCCGAAGAATTCGAAACGTATTTAATGCTCCACAAATATGGCGCGCCCCCGCACGGCGGTCTCGGAATAGGTCTCGAAAGACTGACTATGCACCTTTTAGGTTTTAAAAACGTCAGAGAAGCGACTATGTTCCCGAGAGACATAAACAGGGTAACGCCCTGACGCCGCAGAGACGGGTTTTCCGTTTTACGGCAAGCGTTGCCGCAGGTAAATATTGCGTTATCCGACTGAACGGAAACGAAACTGCGAAACGGCAGCAATGAAACGGCAATAATTATGCGCCCCGACCGCCTTGCAAGGCGGTCGGGGCGCAAATATTTTTTCCGTCGCAAATATTATAAATTATCGTCTACATAAAACGGCATAGGGGAAAGACGCCTTTTCTTCGGTCGTTTTATTCCGTCCGTTCCGTTTTATTCCGCCGTGTTCGCGGTCTTGTCTATTTCTGCCGAAATCGCTTCTCTCAGTCCGTTCTTTTCCATATTATAAGCCTGTTTCACGCAATGATAAACGGAGAGAGCCTTGCTCGAACCATGCCCTTTTACGACAGTTTTCTTGCAGCCTAAAAGCACCGCGCCGCCGTAATTATTGTAGTCCATAAGGTTTTTAATGCCCGTGAGTTCTTTCTTTAAAAGGAGCGCGCCCATCTTCGTTTTCAGATTTTTCTTTATCGCCTTTTTCAGAAGTTTCAACAGTTCGAGACAGCCGCCTTCGGTGGACTTTAAAAGCACGTTGCCCGAAAATCCGTCGCACACGACCAGGTCGTAGTTGCCCGATATGAAATCTCTGCTTTCCATATTCCCGACGAAATTCATAGACGCGTCGTTCTTGAAGTTTTTATAAACGGCTTTACGCAGTTCGTCGCCCTTTTCTTCTTCCGTGCCGACGTTAAGCAGCGCGACGCGCGGATTTTTTATTCCGTAAGCCTTTTTAAGGTAAAGGTTGCCCATAACGCCGAACTGCGTCAGTTGCGTTTCGTCGCACTCTATGTTCGCGCCGCTGTCGCACATCGCCACGAATCCGCCCGTTACGGTAGGGAGCAACGGACAGAACGCGGGGCGTTTAACGCCGTGGATTCTGCCTATTTTAAGCACCGCGCCCGCTAAAAGCGCGCCCGTAGAACCCGTGCTGACCATCGCGTTTACGCCTTCTTCCGATTTTAACAGTTCTATGCACTTATACATAGAACTTTCCGTTTTCGTTCTGATTGCTTCGGTGGGTTTGTCGTGACAGTCGATAACGTCGGGCGCATGAACGATTTTAACGCGTTCTTTGTCGTAAGTCATATCCTGTAATCTGCGGTTTATCGCGCTTTCGTCTCCCACGAGATAAATTTCCGCGTCGGTAAGTTCTTTGAGCGCGGCAATCGCTCCGTCTATATTCGCGGCGGGGCTTAAATCGCCGCCGGCGGTGTCTATCGCTATTTTAATCATAATCTACCTCTACGTTATTATATAATAAGTTTCGATATAAACAGTTTAACATTAAAGCGTTTTTAAGTCAACCGTTATTCGGAATTTTTCTGTCCGCACGCCGCAATCGTAACGTGGCGCGAACAAAATCGCGCTATCTGTTAGCGTTTATTTTTCGTCTTCGGTTGACAACGGCTGTCAATCCGTTGTATAATCCTTGTGTCGAATATTGTCGAAAAGGAGAAAGATTATGTACGCGCTTTTTACCGATACAGATACCGATATAACGCCAGAAGTTGCCGCCGAATACGGATATAACCTTATAAGTATGCCCTATACGGTAGGAGATAAAGAGATTTATCCGTATAAAGACAAAGATTATAAATTCGATTCGCATGCGTTCTATCAGTCGCTGAGAGACGGCGTAATGCCTAAAACGGGCGGTTTGTCTCCCGCAACATATAAAGATTATTTCGAACCCTTTTTCAAAGCGGGGCGGGATATACTTTACGTTCATTTTTCAGCCGCTATGAGCGGAACGTTCGACGCGATGAAACTTGCGCTTAAAGAACTTAAAGAAATCTATCCCGAACGCAGGTTTTACGAAGTGGACACCAAGGGGATAACGATAGGAAGTTACAATATCGTCCGCGAAGTAGGGGAATTGTACGTAAAGGGAAAGTCTGCGGAAGAAATCGTGCGCTGGGCGGAAACGGAAGTGGATAAATTCGCCGTTTACTTTTTTGCCGACGACCTTAAATTTTTCGCGCGCAGCGGCAGAGTCAAGGGGTTTAAGGCGTTTATGGGCAATATTTTAGGCGTGCGTCCTATCATCTATATGGGGTCGGACGGGGTTATGAAGTCTATAGATTCCGTCCGCGGCAGAAACACCGCCATAACACGGCTGGTCGCATACGCTGAACGGCTGCAGGACGATATAAAAGGACACCGCGTCGTGATAGGACACTCCGACGCGCCCGAAACCGCCGAATTGCTCGGCAAAAGACTTAAAACCGAATTCGGCGACGACCTTAATATAGAATACGTCGTCGTAAATCCCACCGCGGGCAGTCATTGCGGACCCGACGGCGTGGGAATATCTTTCCACGCGGTTCACAGGTAATCGCAAGATAAGATAAAGACACCGCGCGCCGCGGCGTATCCGGACGGGCGGCGTAACGGTTCCGCGCGCGGTGCTGATAAAAGGAGAGTTAAAAAGAGATATGGTTGAAATAAGAGAAGTCCGCGGCAGAAAAGAGATAAAACGGTTTATAGAATTTCCGCTTAAACTGTATAAGAACAACGAGTATTTCGTTCCGCCCCTTTATTCGGACGAGAAGAAACTTTTCCGCAAAGATTACGTTTATTACGACCAGGCGGACGCCGTTTATTTTAACGCTTATAAAGACGGAAAACAGGCGGGGCGGATATCGTGTATTCTTCAAAAAGCAGCCAACGCCAAGTGGAACAGAAAAAGAGTCAGGTTTACGCGGTTCGACTGCGTGAACGACGGCGAAGTCGCCGCCGCGCTTTTCGATAAGGCTGAAGAATGGGCGCGTTCGCTCGGTATGGAAGAAATAGCCGGACCTTTGGGTTTTTCGGACTTAGAAAGAGAAGGATTGCTCGTAGAAGGTTTCGACAGGCTGTCCACTTTTGAAGAACAGTACAATTATCCATATTATAAAGACCTTATAGAATCGCAAGGATTCGTAAAAGAAGTCGGCTGGACGGAAAGTTTATTGAAAAAACCCGCCGTAATAGACGAGCGTATGGGCAGAATCAGCGCGATGATGATGAAAAAATATAACCTGCATTTCGGAAAAGCCAAAAACACCAAGGACTTTCTCGCAAAATACGGCGACGCCTTTTTTGAAATTTTAGACGAGACCTATAAAGATATTTACGGCACCGTTCCGTTTACCGACGGAATGAAAAAGATGATGATGGATAATTTCCGACTTACAATAGACACGCGTTTCGTGGCTGTGATTCTCGACGAAAACGAAAGAGTTGTCTGTTTCGGCATTTGTTTCCCGTCCATAGCGAAAGCCGTTCAGAAGTCGGGCGGGCGACTTACTTTGCCCGCGCTTATAAGGTTGTTAAAAGCGATAAAGAGACCTGAAACGATTGATTTGGGACTTATCGGCGTTCTTCCCGAATACAAGATGAAAGGAGTAAGTTCCGCGATTTTGTGGGAAGTGATGAAGATGTTTACCGAGCAGGGCATTGAGTTTGCCGAGACCAACCTTAATCTCGAAGACAACGCGAATATCCGCAATCAATGGAAAGCGTTTGACGGCGAGATACACAAGCGCAGGTGGGCGTTCGTGA
>CAMEHL010000035.1 GCA_945917475.1 uncultured Clostridia bacterium
CACGGTATAATATAACAAATAAAAAGATACCGTATGCTATAACAAATAATCTTAAAATAATGAAAAGCCCGCGGCGGGAGAATTCCCGCCGCGGGCTTTTTGCCGTTCGGAAAGAAACGTTTTGTTGTCGGATAATTAAAAAGTGAAAACTCTTTTCTCGGAACACCCTAATCGGTTTTTTCGGACGTTCGGTAAGACAGACAGTCGGTAATAATCGAAACAAGTTCGTCCACAGGTTTTTCGCAGTCAAAGTCCACCCAGGCGGTTATAATTCCGAGAACGCCTTTAAAGAAGTAACTGAAAACGTAAGGCTGTTCTTTTTCGTTCACGCCGTATTTCGCGAGAATAGGGCAGAAAATCGACTTATACATTTTATCGAAAGTTTTTTCCGTGCGGAATAAATACCCCTTTTCGCAAATCAGCCGCCACAGTTTTTTATTGTCTTTGATATATCCAAGAAAAGGTTTAAGGTATTCGGGAGTTATAAACATACACTCGTCGCACGTCGCTTTGTCAAGACTGAAAGAACGGTTTTTTTCGCCGAACATATCAAAAAACCGCTTGTTCAACGTTTCTACCGTCTCCGTAAGCAGGTCGTTCATACTCTCGTAATGCAGATAGAAAGTCGAACGGTGCACGCCCGCTTTCAGACAGACTTCTTTCACAGTGATATATTCGTAATCTTTCTTTTGCAGCAGTAATAAGAGCGCGTCGTTCATCAGAAGCGCGGTATTGAAATATTTGCTTTCGTTCTTGTTCATCTTTTTTCCCTTAAACTATACAAAAATTTTTATAGCCCCGACTCTGCCGCTTATAATATCTTCGTTTGCAACGTTCTTGCTTAAAACGTCTTTGTTTGTAATATCCCCGCTTGGAATATTTCCGTTTGAAATATCATTGTTTGAAGAACTTCGTCTGAAGAAACTTCGCGCGGCGCGCCCGTTGCGCCCGTGTAAGGGCGGGCGTTAATTTTCGTCGCTTATTTCTTTGGCGAGCCTTAATATGTCGGAAGCGTATTTTTCTTTGCCCTTTTCGAGTATTTTCTTGTATATGGGATAGTTGACGGATACTCCCGCGATTCCGACAATGCCCACGCAGATACCTAACGCTACCGCCCAGGTTTCGCCGCCGCCGATAACTTTCATCGCAAGGCACATACCCACGCCGAGCACGAGCGCGAATATTATGCCGAAAGTATAAGTAAATATACACGCAGGCAGTTTCGCGCGCCTGTCTAATTTCCTTAACTGCATTACCTTGGTTGCGTCTTTTTTCGCGTAATCGTTCGCTACCGATTCCGCGTAAATTTTGTCCGTGTTCATTTTTGCACGTCTCCTTGTGTTTTTTATGCCTTAATTATATCGCAAAGACGAGCAAAACCGCGCGACGTTTTCTCCCCGTAACGTCTATTTGTGAAAACGCGCTGAAATTTTATAATCACCGTTAATCATCATAGCCGACGGGCAGCCCTGACTGACGGCGAAAAGGAGTTTTTTAACATTGTATCACAATCCCGCGAAAAGTCAAGCCGCCCGCAGAAAGAACGTGAGACAAACAATAGCCGCGCCCGACCGTTAAACGGTCGGGCGCGGCTATTGTGTATTATTTAACGGGATAGAGATAGCGTTACTATGCGGTTCGTGTTTTAACGTAACCCGTTATTTATCCGTAATTACGCCTTTTTTCAGAATAAGGTTTGCGTAAAGCGCGGTTTCGCCCGTGGCGATAACGGCGTAGGCGCGTTTTGCGCGTTCGTAAAAAGCGAACCTTTCTACGTGCGCCGTTTTAACCGCGTCGCCTTCGGCGGCGACGAGAATTTTTTCATACTCGTCCCATATAGGCGTTTCTACGTCGTCTCCCGGCACTTTTTCCATGAGAACGGCGTTGCTTTCCGCGTAGGTGTCAAGCGGGAAAACGGAAACGATCGCTTTAAGCACTTCCGCGCCGCCGTGCGCGTCCAGCCTTATTACTCGGCTGTTGAGCGATTCCGCAGGGAAGTTGCCGTCGGCAAGCACTATTTCGTCTCCGTGCCCCATTTCGCAAAGCGTTTTAAGCAAGGACGGCGTAAGTAAAGGCGATAAATTCTTTAACATTTTTCAACCTTCTTTCCGCTTATTTGTAAGCGGGGCCGTAATGCTTGCAAGCCGCATAGTCCGCCGCCTGACTGTCGTCCGTGCCGAACGCCGCCCACGAATGTGGTCTGAAAATCTTTTCTTCAGGGACGTTGTGCATATTTACGGGTATGCGCAGCATAGACGCGAGCGTGATAAGATCCGCGCCGACGTGTCCGTAGACGGTTACGCCGTGATTCGCGCCCCAGTTAGCCATAACGCTGTATACGTCTTTGAAAGCGCCTTTGCCCGTGAGACGGGGGCAGAACCAGGTTGTCGGCCAGGACGGGTCTGTTCTCTTGTCCGCGACGTTGTGAATTTCGTCGGGCAGGTTTGCGGTGTAGCCTTCGGCTATCTGCAATACGGGACCTATTCCGTCTACTATATTGTAACGGAGCATAGTAACGGGCATTTCCGCTTTGCAACGGAAGTGGCTGGAAAATCCGCCGCCGCGGAAATATTCGTAGTTGGCGCGGCACCAATCCGTCGCGTTAAGGCAGGCTTTCACGTCCGTCGGCGTCATATCCCAGAACGCTTTCATACAGTTTTCGCCTTTATCGTTTACGGACGCGCCGCTTCCGTCGAGCGCGGTCGCGCCCGAGTTGATAAGGTGAATAAATCCGTTGGCTGCGCGGCCTTCGGGCTTATGCCCGGTAACGCGTTCGCACGCTTCGGGACTCCAGTAAGTGCGCACGTCGTGGAAACAGGGCGCGGAGTGGCTTACGAGCGTTCCGAGCATCATTGCCACGCCGTTGCAAGTATCGTTTTCCGTCGCGAACGGGGTGGGGGCTTTCACGCCGTTCCAGTCGAACGACGAAGCGAGTATCGCTTCGGTAAAGTCGGCGTTAGGCAGCCAGTCCGTCCATTGACGCTGTCCCTGGAATCCGCCCGCTATAGCGTTTTTGCCGAGCGATTCTTCATACCAGCCCATATCTTTGAGTTTTTCGTTTCCGTAGAGAATATCGCGTATTACGAGAGTCATTTTGACTATAAATTCCCAGTCCTGTTCGGGCGGAATAACTTTGGAACGGGTGATTACGTCGGGGAGTTTCTTGCCCGCGTTAAGGTCAAAGCCTTCTTTGCAGTTCGCCTTAACCCATTTCAAGGCTTTTTCGTATTCTTCACGGTCGTAAATGCCTATTTTTATTCTGCGCAGGATTTCCACTTCGTCCACCCATTCCGCGCGGATTCCGAAATACTGCTGCAAAACGAATTCGTTGCAGAAACTTCCCGCAATGCCCATCGCCACCGCGCCGATATTGACGTAAGATTTGTTTTTCATCCAGCCGGCAGCTACCGCGCACTTGGCAAAGCGCAGTATTTTCTCGGCTACGTCGGCGGGAATAACGGCGTCGTCTTTGTCCTGAACGTCTTTTCCGTAAATGGAGAACGCGGGCAGAGCGCGCTGTGCGTGCGCCGCGAGAACCGCCGCGAGATAAACCGCGCCGGGGCGTTCGGTGCCGTTAAAGCCCCACACCGCCTTTATGGTTTTGGGGTCCATATCGAACGTTTCCGTACCGTAACACCAACAGGGTGTTACGGAGAGAGTTGCCGTAACGTTTTTCGTGGCGAAAAAGTCCGCGACTTTTGCGGCTTCCGCGCCGCTGCCTATCGTCGTTTCCGCAACCACGCATTCGACGGGTTTGCCGTCGGGGTAACGCAGGTTGTCGGAAATGAGTTTCGCGGCGTTTTTAGCCATAGTCATCGTCTGAACTTCGAGACTTTCGCGAACGCCGCCCCACCGCCCGTCTATGACGGGTCTGATACCGATTCTGGGATACAACATATTTTTTACTTCCTTTTTATTTTTTTGCCGTCGGAGAAAACGCTTTATAAAAAATCTGTCCGTCCGACGGGTTAAGTACGTTTTGTGCTAAAATCGCCCTGTTTATCGATTTTCGCTTTTATTATAGTCCTTTTAAAATTTAAATCAATATATTATATTGCTGTCTTTAAGAGCAAGATTATACAATGAATAAACCGCCGTTTTTTATCCCCGACAAGCGTTTTTATTAAGGAAAACGTTTAAGTCGGAGCGGGTTTGTATTGCAAACGGCAAAAAAACGTGGTATACTTATTACGGCGTATTCAACGCCGCCGCTTGCAAAGCGGCGGAAACGGTGCGTAAAGGCGGTCAGACGTTTCAGACAAGCGTTCGGACGTTGCGGATAAGCGGTCGGGTAAACGGCGCGGCGGGCGTTCTTTTTTCCGCCTGGTCGGAGGAGATATACTCTTGAAAATAATTCACAGATACAACAACGAAAGGAGACAGCATTTTCTCCTTGAAAAGCATTATTCGTTTCAGTTGAAACCGCGTCTTTTATATGCGGGGCAACTCGAAAAGCAAAGCGGCTGGAAAGAAGAACCGCACTCGCACGAATTTCTCGAAATAATTTTCGTTACGGGCGGCAAAATGAAGATTACCGTCGAAGACAGGGAGTACGACGTTGCAAAGGGAGATATCGTCGTTTATAACGCGGGGCTTATCCACTTTGAATACAGCAGCGTAAAAAACCCCGCGAAAATTCTGTTCGTGGCGTTCGACAACATAAAAATCACAGACCTTTTGCCTAACAGGCTTATACCCGACGCTTACGAATACGTATTTCACAGCGGCGAGATGTACGACCTGTTTTACGCTTATTTTAACAATCTTATCAGCGAACTCAGAGAAAAGCATAACTTTTACGTCGAAATATCGCAAAACGTTTCGCGCACTCTTTTAATGCTCGTGTTCAGACTGATAAATTATACGCGCAATTCTTCTATGCTGCTCGATTCGGGCAGAACGGTGAACGCCGCCGTATCGTATATAGAAAAAAATTTCAGGGACAAAATAACGCTCGAAGACTTGTCCGCCGCGTGCTTTACGAACAAATTCTATCTTTCGCATCTTTTTACGAGAATTACGGGCAAAAGCATAGGGAAATACATCACCGAAACGCGCATAAAAGAAGCGCAAAGACTGCTCCTTTGCGGCGGCGACAGCATAGAAAAGGTGGCGGAACTTTCGGGGTTTATGGACGCGGGTTATTTTTGCAGAACGTTCAAAAAACTCACGGGGCAAACCCCGTCCGCTTTCAGAAGAACCGCCGCGTGTAATCAGGCTTAAAAAGACTCGCTTAAAATAAAACGGTGGGTTAAAAGGCGAGTAAAACGGCGCGGCGATACAGGTTATCGCCGCGCCGTTTTAGTATATGTCCGCCGTTTTCGCGTCTTACGCGGGCGGATTATTCGAAATATCCTTTGTATCTGACGGACAGACTGCTGTCGGGGAAAAGATAGCCGAACAGGTCTATGAAATAATCGTCCGTCATGCTTGCGATATAATCGGTTACTATCAGGTCGGGTTCGGTTTCGGCGTAGGGTTTCGTTCGCTTATAGTACGGTTTGCCGAGATAATCGATATGATGCGTGAAAACGGGCGAAGATTTATCGCCTTTTTTCAAATCGGACAGAAGCCTGTCGTAAATCATACTCATCATACTTTTAATTTTTTCGTCGTTGTCCTTGACGAGCGGGTTAAGATAGATGTTGTCGTAGTTTTCTTTTTTGCATAGGGCAAGGGCGCGGAACGCCGTCTCGTCCGTTTTTATGTATGGTTTTCCGTAACTATTTTCGATAATGCTCACGGACAGGTTGTTTATGATTTCCGCGTTGGTCGTGCCTATGCCGTAATCGACGAACGGTTTTAAGTCCACGCCCGACTTCTCCGCGTCGTTCCTGTCTTTACCGAGATAGGCGATAATATCTGAAATCCTCACCACGCAGCCTTCGAGCGTTGAAGGGAGCAGGTTTTTACAGTATTCCGCGTTTTCGTAACACCCGCTTATCTGCTCGTCGAACTTTTCAAAAGTCAGCCCGCCGACGGGTTGATATTTTTCGAGTTCCGCCTCTCCGTTGTGAAAGGCGATTCCGTCCAGAGTCTGCAAAGTAACGTTCGCGGGGAAGATGTTTTCTAAAACCCTTACCGACTGAATATTGTGCGAAAACCTTTTGCCCGTGTTTTCGCGGAACAACCCGTCAAGCACGCGTTCGCCCGTATGCCCGAAAGGCGTATGCCCCAAATCGTGCCCGACGGCAATTGCTTCCGTCAGATCTACGTTGAGATTGAGCGCGGCGGAAAGCGTGCGCGCTATTCTCGAAACGAGTTGAACGTGTAGTCCGCGGTGCGACAAATCGTCGTTTTTGCGCAGGGAAAACACCTGTGTTTTGTCGGCGTATCTGTTATAATACGGGCAATGCAGTATTTTATCTACGTCCCTTACGAAAGCGTTTCGCCAGACAGACGCCGCGTCGTGCGGGTTATCCTTGCGCCTTACCGCTTTTTCGTACGGGAAAGCGAACTTTTCGGGCGCGCCGTGTTCTCTGTCGTAAAGCATACGATCGGTTAATTCTTTCGATAACGATTTATAGTTAGCCATAAATTCATTATACCTCAAAACGCGGTTAAAAAACAATCAAAACGCCGAAAAAGGAAAAACAATATAAAAATTACCTGTCTGTATCCGAACGCTCCGTTCGGATTGAAACAGGTAATTATGATTTGGTGTACCCGACAGGAGTCGAACCTGCAACCGTCAGAATCGGAATCTGAAACTCTATCCAATTGCGCTACGGGTACGTTTATCGCGCCGCCGTCCGCCGAAAATCGGACGGCGGCGCGTATTTTTTTTGTTTTTTGCCGCGCATACGGTTAATTCCGTGAATACGGTTTTAATTACGTATTCGGGCGGGTGTGATTTTCATAAAGCCTGCGCGGATTTTAAAGTCTTGCGCACGCCTTATTATCGCCTTATTCTCACTTTTTACCGTTATTTATTCTTCCTTTGCTGGCGGTTTTACGGTTACTTTAACCTGTAAAACGCGTTTCACGGTGGACTTTAATATTTCGAAGCAGAGATTGAGATATTCGATTTTTTTGCCCGCGTGCGGGATTTCGCCGAGATATTCTATCAGCCAGCCTGACAGGGTAGCCGCTTCGAAATTGTCCTTTTCTTCTTTATTAAGCCCGAAATACTCGAACACGTCCGCAAGCGGCGCGTTGCCGTCTACCAGCACGCAGCCGTCGGAAACGGGTTTGAAATAATCTATTTCTTCGTCGTGTTCGTCCCAGATTTCGCCGACGAGTTCTTCTAAAACGTCTTCGAGCGTAACGAGACCGAGCGTTCCGCCGTATTCGTCTAAAACCACGGCGATATGTATCTTCTTTTTCTGCAACTGTTTAAGAAGTCTCGATATTTTGACGTGTTCGGTCGTATAGAACGCGTTTTGCAGAATATCGTCCACGTTCTTTTTGCCCGAAAGGTAGGCGTTGTAAAAATCCTTTTCGTGAATAGTGCCTATAATCGTGTCGATAGAATCCTTATAGACGGGCAGGCGCGAATAACCTTCCGTCTCGAACACCTTTTTAATTTCTTCCATAGACGCGGACACGTCTACGCTCGCGATATTGACGCGCGGCACTAAAATGTCGCCCACTTCAAGGTCGTCGAACTCGATGACCGAACGTATAAGCCGCGTTTCGTCGTCGCGGAGCGTGCCGTCTTCTTCGGCTTCTTCAACGACGGTCAGAATTTCGTCTTCGGTTATTTTATCGTCGGGCGAGGCGCGGAAAATTTTGGAGATTAACCACCTTAACCCGCCGAAAACGAAGTGGAAAGGGTATAGCACGAAATAAAACAGCATTACCGCGGGGTAGCAGGTCATAGCGACCTTTTCTGCGAACGTCTTGCCGAGATATTTGGGCGTGATTTCGCCGAAAATAAGTACGGCAACCGTTATGACTATCGTCGATATAAGCGAATAGTTCACCCCGTCCGCGAGAATTTTCTGAAAAAACAGAACGCACAGCGTAGACGCGGTAAGATTGACTATATTGTTGCCGACGAGCAACACGCTGATAAGTTTATCGAACTTGTTTTCCGCAAGGTCTAAAACCTTCTTCGCGCGGGCGTTGCCGCCTGCCGCAAGCGTGCGGAGTTTGATTCTGTTCGCGCCGGTGAACGCGGTTTCCGTCATAGAGAAAAATCCCGACAAAAACACAAGCACGATAAGCGCGATTAAAAGCCCGAAAGGGAAAGCGGAAGAATTTTCCGCAGAAGCACTTAGTAACAACGTAGAGTCCGGTAAAGGAACAGGGGCGTCGCCCGACATATATAACCTCCGAAAATCGCAAACAATCTTTACGCCGCGCGCTTTTGCGCCCGAAAAGGGGAAAACCCCGATATTATAGATTATATGCGAGTAATAAGAATAGTATATATCGTTTTAATCAAAAAATCAAGCGTTTTAAGCATACGCGCAAAAAGGCTCTCGGGCGTATGCTTATATATTTAACGGAATATTCCGAAAGCACGGATAAAAACGTCGTAAAGTCTCCGACAATGAGAATACCCGATTTTTGTTTACCGTTTATTAAAAATTAAGTCAACTTATTAGAGTATCAGTCCGTTTCGTTTGAAGTTTTTTTGTATTTGTGTTATCATTAAACGGAAAAAAGGAGTTTTTATGGCTGAAACGGTTGTAGTAGGGTTGTCGGGCGGCGTGGACAGTTCGGTCGCCGCGCTTCTGCTTAAAAAACAGGGGTATAACGTTATCGGGCTTTTTATGAATAACTGGGAAGAAACCGACCAATGCGGCAACTGCACCGCCGAGCAGGACTTTGACGACGTGCGCCGCGTGGCGAACAAAATAGGTATTCCGTATTATTCTGTCAATTTCGCGAAAGAGTATATGGACAGGGTTTTTTCTTATTTTCTTGCCGAATATAACGCCGGCAGAACGCCTAACCCCGACGTTTTATGCAACCGCGAGATAAAGTTCAAAGATTTCAAAAACAAGGCGAAAGAACTCGGCGCGGACTATATCGCGACGGGGCATTACTGCGATATAAGGCACTTAAACGGCGTGCATTACCTGTTAAAAGCCAAAGACCAAAACAAGGATCAGACGTATTTTCTCAATCAGTTATCGCAGGAACAACTCGACGGCGTTCTGTTTCCGCTGGGCGGACTATACAAGTCGGAAGTGCGCAAAATCGCGGAAGAAAACGGGCTTATTACCGCCCGAAAAAAAGACTCCACGGGTATATGCTTTATAGGCGAGCGGAATTTCCGCAATTTCCTTTTGCAGTATATCCCCGCCAAAAAGGGCAAAATAATGACTTACGACGGCAAAGTGCTGGGCGAACATCTCGGACTTATGTATTACACCATAGGTCAGCGGCGCGGTCTCAATATCGGCGGGCAGAAAGGTGACGACGGCAGCCGCTGGTTCGTTATCGAAAAAGACTTGAAAAACAATATTCTTTACGTCGCGCACGGGCAGGAAGACAGGCTTTACAGCAAGGGGCTTTATATGAAGTCTTGCAATTTTATCCCGTTCCCGCCCGAAGAAAAATCGTTTGAGTGTACCGCCAAATTCCGATACCGGCAACCCGAACAGCAATGCACGGTCAATATCGGAAGCGACGGAATACGGGTGGACTTCAGGGAAAAACAGCGCGCCATTACGGAAGGACAGTTCGCCGTGTTCTATTCGGGCGATAAATGTATCGGCGGCGGCGTTATAGAAAAGGCGATTTTCTGACCGTAAAGCGCGGCGCGGGAAAGGTTTAACGGGCGTTCCTGAAAGGCGCAAGGCGGGCGTTTATATAAACATTATGTATAGGTATAATAATATATATTATAAATAAAAGGAAAACGGAAAATACGCGGCGTAAAGAGATAAAGAAAAGTCCCGGAACGCGCGCGACGGACGAAAGGAGCGGATTATGCTTAAAATATTACTTATTCGGCACGGGCAGAGCGACGGCAACGTTAAATGCGTTTTTTGCGGCAAGGTGAATTATCCGCTTACCAAAACGGGCGTCGAACAAGGCGCGGCGGTCTGCGATTATATTTTTTCCGAGTATCGGGTATGCGCAGTGTATTCGAGCGAACTTTCGCGTGCAAGGCAGACGGTGGAACGGCTTTCCGCGCTGACGGGTTTGCCCGTCGTTGCCAAACCGCAGTTCAACGAGATTGACGGCGGAAAGTGGGAAGACAAAACCGTGCCGTTCATAGCGGAGCATTATCCCGAAGATTTTAAGAAGTGGGAAGAGAACATCGGAGAAGCGCGTCCGACGGGCGGCGAAGATTTTTCGAGTCTCGCCCAACGGGCGATTGAAGGGCTTGGCGAAGTGGTTAAAGAATGCGACGGCAAAACGGGTGTGGCGGTCGTCGCCACGCACGGCGGGGTGATACGCGCTCTGCAATGCGTTCTATCGGGAAAGCCGCTCTCCGAAATGAAAAATATCGGCTGGGTGAGCAATGCGTCCGTTACGGCGGTCGTGTGGGACGGCAAAAACTATTCGATAGACGAAAAATGTTACGACGGATATCTCGGAGAAAAGAGAACGGTTATGTTTATGGGCTTATAAAGTCGTAAACGCACTTATATAGTCGAATCGCGGCGGTTTTTTCGCCGCGATTCGACTATACGGATTTTTACGCGGCGATTTTGTTCAAAAGTTTAAAAACCCCCTGAAAAACGCTTGACTTTAACGCCCGTTTAATATATAATCACTCTTGCTTTTACGGAAAAGCAAAATTCCGTAAGCGTAATCGTTAGAAAATTACTTGCGATTTGCGGTTTTAAGGCAAACAAAATATAGTGTCTCGCTCGCATAGCGGCACAACATTTTGTGGGTCGTCGAAAGTTTGAAAAAATTTGAAAAAAATCTTTAAAAAACGCTTGACAATAACCGTCAATTACTATATAATCACAAGTACTTTCACGTTTTACGCGAAAGGTGCCGTAAGTGCGGCGGGGTTCGCCCCGCGGCGGTCGGGTTAAAGAAAAGGCGGCTGTTCCGTGCGGAGCGCGCGGGGCGGAAAGCCCGAAAAAAGAGTTTGAAAAATTTTGAAAAAAAGTTTAAAAACCTTTGGAAAACGCTTGACTTAATAAAATGCTTATGGTATTATAAATAGGCTGTCGCGGAAAAGACAGCAAACGTCAACCGCTGTTGACGGGAGTAGCTTAAAAATTGAATAGAAGGAAATATGACAAAATAATAGTTATTTTGAAAGTTTCTGTCAAAATCTTTGAAGTATGAAATATGTACTTTAAAACAGTCATTAAATGACAATACGCTAAACAAGCGAAATTCGTTAGAGCAGTTGAGAACTTCGGTTCTCGGCTTTAAATCATTAAACTTAAGAGTTTGATTCTGGCTCAGGACGAACGCTGGCGGTGTGCTTAATACATGCAAGTCGAGCGGACTTATGGGGGCTTGCTCCTATAAGTTAGCGGCGGACGGGTGAGTAACGCGCGAGCAACCTGCCTATATCTGGGGGATAACACAGAGAAATTTGTGCTAATACCGCATATGACCACAGTGAGGCATCTCACAGGGGTGAAAGATTTATCGGATATAGATGGGCTCACGTACCATTAGATAGTTGGTAGTGTAACGGACTACCAAGTCGACGATGGTTAGCCGACCTGAGAGGGTGATCGGCCACATTGGAACTGAGATACGGTCCAGACTCCTACGGGAGGCAGCAGTAGGGAATATTGGGCAATGGGCGAAAGCCTGACCCAGCAACGCCGCGTGAATGATGAAGGTCTTCGGATTGTAAAGTTCTGTGATGGGGGACGAAGAAAGTGACGGTACCCCAAGAGCAAGCCACGGCTAACTACGTGCCAGCAGCCGCGGTAATACGTAGGTGGCAAGCGTTGTCCGGAATTATTGGGCGTAAAGCGCGCGCAGGCGGATCAGTCAGTCTGTCTTAAAAGTTCGGGGCTTAACCCCGTGATGGGATGGAAACTGCTGATCTAGAGTATCGGAGAGGAAAGTGGAATTCCTAGTGTAGCGGTGAAATGCGTAGATATTAGGAAGAACACCAGTGGCG
>CAMEHL010000036.1 GCA_945917475.1 uncultured Clostridia bacterium
TCGTCGGGTCAAATTCGTTTGCTACGGCAACATTAAAGCCTGCCTTTTCAAAGCCCAAATCCAAACCGCCGCAACCGCTGAACAAACTAATTAAGTTCATTCAAGGCATCCTCCAATAATTATTTTCTACATTATAGCATATTTCTCTAAATTTTTCAACCGCTATTGAGTTTGCAAGCGTATAATTCTTGAAAAACTTCAAATAGCACTTTGGCGGGTGCTTGACTTATACAAGCGCGGAGCAAAGCTCCGCGGTCAAGCACCCGCTAAAAAAACTCACTTCAACTCAGATAAAAAGGTCAACTCAAAGCCGAGCGATTTTATTCTCCCGGCAATGTGCAGCGTGTGTATTCATTTTTTAATTCTGATACCGAAAAAGTCGTTAAAAAAGAATAATACGAACTCCGAATTGTTCTCGGTGTTCGTATTATTCCCTTGTGCCTTTGCAGGTATTGATCCTTCTGTTAAACAATCCGGGGAATTTAACGGTACTCATTGCAAAATGTCTAAACGCGGTTCTCCTTACTTGCGCAGAACTTTTTGGCTTGCCGCCGTTTCCGGTATACGTTTTAAACCTGCTTTTAGAGCCGTTTATGATAAAAAACGCGCACAGGGTAAAGCTCATGCTGTTGCCGTTTCTGTTGTTATGCGTAAACTCTGCAATATTGTCTTTGCTATTTTAAAAACCAACACGCCCTATAAAGTTGTTTTGCCTGATTGATTTTTTACCCTTTTTTACTTGACTTTTCATAGCTGGTCTTAAAATTATATTATTTTTATACAAGACAAGAATTGTAATACGAACATTCCGATGGAAATCAGATTTTTATCGTTATGTCACGATTTTTTTGACGATGAAGACGAATTCTGTGCATATGCAACGATCTGAAGTACTCGGTAGATCAGCTCCAGCAAAGCGATAACCATATCGTTTATGTATTCAATGTTGTAAAGTCGGAACAGCTTTTTACACATTTCAAGTTCTTCCTTAGTCGCAAGTCCTTCGTCCTTCATAATCTCATACGCACGCTTCTGCGCTTTCTTCTCGGTTTTCAGCACGAGAATTGCCATAATAAAGGACAAGAGATAAAAGACAAGACCGATAACAGTGAAAATGATTCCGCAGTAAGCGTTCGTATTCTTAAACAGCAACATATCAAGCAACACGCCGACAATAACCATCGGAACAAACGCGATCGGACCGAAATAAATGAGAGGCGTCAGACGGATCCGCGTTCTCATATCCTTATCGTTTTCTTTGTCGAGCACGGCAAGCGCGGATTTCTGCGACGCCATGGCAAGCGACGTCACGCTCTGCTTTTTCCACGTAAGGCGTCTTAGTCTTACTTTTTTGAAATAGTGACTGTAACTGTTTCCAAAGAGAATAGAACCGGTTTTAGATACCTTAATCTTCTGCAATCCGTTTTTGTCAAGTATCGTTCTTGCGATTTCCTCGCCCGTCCTGCCGCAACTGTTCTGTTTTTTGTTGTAGCGCACATAACTGATAGCGAGATAAATAGATACGCCCAATGCAATTATCGAGGCAACGATCAAAAGACCGCAAACCACACTCATAGCAAGTATAACAGCGTCCGAAACGCCGTTCAGTCCTCCGTCTGCAATTTCGCGGACCGCGTTAATAAATTCCGACATAATGTCCTCCTGTTGTAATTCATTTTATATAAAGAAGTTCGCCAAGCCGTTTGATTGCCTTAAACGGGAGTATCTTTGCCTGAATTTTTTCACCGCAGGTGACGAGATTAAAAACGCAAAGCGTGCAAACCGCCGCGACGATAACGCCTAATATCAATCTTTTGAATTTCATGATACATTCTACTTTTCCGAAAAAAACTTAACCTGTTTCGGTTGTATTATTTCGACACAAAACCGATGACGAGAACGTTTTTCCCGTTCCAATATTTATAATCGATTTCCGCCGCCATTTTTTTTACCATAAAAATGCCAAGCCCGCCTATTTCGCGTTCCTCTGCGGAAAGCGTGATGTCCGGTTCTTTTGCCGTTGTCGGGTCGTAAGGTTTCCCGTTATCCTCAAACCGGATTTCAAGCCGCTCGCCTTTTTCCGTCAAGATTATTTCGGCGGTTGTCGCGCCGCTGTAATAAACCACGTTGGAATAAATCTCGTCGACGGCGATTTTCGCCTTATTTGCAAGTTTAACGGGCGTCTCCCATTTTTCAAGCGTTGCAGATAGAAAATCGGCAACGGTTTCTATTGACGATTGATCGGGTATAACGGATATTTTTTCCTCTTCCTCAACCGGATTCAGTTTCACGCACAGCATCGTAATATCGTCGGATTGCTCCGCTCCTTTCACGAATTGATCTATATCCGCGCGAACGGTTCTGCATAAATCTTCGGCGGCGCCGCACGACGAGGAAAGAACGGTTTTCAGTCTGTTTTCTCCGTACAGTTTATTGTCGGTATCGGCGGCTTCCGTCACGCCGTCGGTGTAAACGAAAATTTCGTCCCCTTTTTCAAGTGTAAGTTCGTACTTTTTATATTTCGTCCTATCCATACCGGCAAGAATAAAATTCGGGCGGGTGCGTAAGTACTCGAATTCGCCGTTTTTATGCCGTACGAGCGGCGGATTATGCCCCGCGTTGACGTATTCCAAAATTCCCGTTTGGGTATCGAGCATACCCATCCACGCCGTTACGAACATTTCCGCCTCGTTATTTTCGCACAGTTCTTTGTTTGCTTCGGTAAACGCTTCGGCTACGCTTAATCCGCTTTCGGCAAGGTCTTTGATTAACGTTTTCGCTCTCATCATAAACAGCGCGCCGGGAATCCCTTTG
This sequence comes from uncultured Clostridia bacterium, assembly GCA_945917475.1. Classification (GTDB taxonomy): domain Bacteria; phylum Bacillota; class Clostridia; order Christensenellales; family Borkfalkiaceae; genus UBA1259. The sequence continues at coordinate 2,815 of CAMEHL010000036.1, forward strand.
CCCGAAACGTCCGCGACGAGAAACGCGAAGCGCGAGGAATCGACAAGCCAGAAATCGTAAAAATCGCCGCCGACCTCTTTTGCCGCGTCCATCGAAGCGAAAATATCGAAATCCTTTCTGTCGGGATAAGGCGGAAATACCGAGGGAAGCGCGGAATGCTGAATCTGCCTTGCAAATTCAAGTTCTCGATCGATTCGGCTCTCCGCTTCGGCAATATAGTGCTTTAAGGTATCGACGGTTGCGTTTATATCGTCGGAAAGCGAGGCGAATTCTTCGTTTTCTCGCACGTTTACCTGCACGTTCAGATTCCCGTCCGTTATTTGCGCCAACGAACCGTTAATTTTATGAATGTTATCGACGATAAGTTTTTTAAGCAGAAAATAGACGTGCGCAAACAGCGCGGCAAAGACGATCACTTCCATAAAAGCCAGGATCGATACGGCAATACCGCGCGAAAACATCGCTTCCGAAACGGGAATGGTGGCGATTAAATAATAACCTTCCATTACCGAAAACATACAATACGATTCAGTCTCTCCTATGATTGCGGTAAAGCGAGCGTCCGGATGCGCTTTTACGTCCTCGGTGTTTTTCAGCGTATATATCGATTCGCCGACATGTCCGCCGTTGTCGTAAATTATTATGCCTTGCTCGTTACAAACGATAATTCCTCCACTTTGACCGATATGCCTGTTTTGAACCGCTCTTTTAATTTCATCGTCGACGCTTCCGCCGCTTTCCAAAGATTTTTCTAAGTCGTTTTTTACGTCTTCAAGATTTAATTCAAGCAATTTGTCCGCATTCGCATAAGCGATTTTCGTCTGCAAAAACAACGTAAAAATCATAGTTCCCGAAAAAGCGACGACGACGCAAATCATCAGGAAAAACTGAAATACCTGCGAGATTTGCTTGCTTTTGAAATGCTTTTTTATTCTCTCCTTACCGATAAGCGCGACAAGCAAAAGCGATAACATTACGGAAACGGCGTTGCAAATTATCATCGGAAGGGCGCACAACGCCACCACCTTATACGCCCCATAAACGTCGTCCATATTGGTAAGAAAAACGAGCAGCATATGGAAGACTTCCGTTGTTCCGCCTATCGCCAGACCATACGCCCACGACGGCTTTTTGTCGTCGAACATAAATTTTCTACAGCCCGCGCCGAATAAACCCGCTAAAATACAACCTATCGTGCACGCAACTTGACTAAACTCGCCCGCGCCCCAATAGGTTGCTATAAAACGGTAAACGCCGCCGATAACGCCCGCGATAATTCCGGAAGGCGCACCGAACAAAAGCCCCGCGGTAAGCGGCGCGGCGTTTCTGACGTTTAAAATAGCGCCTTCTACAGATATGCCGAATTCGGTTGCAAGTACGGCCAAGCCGCCGAATAAAACGCCGATTATCGTCTGCCTTTTCCAATATTGCACTTTGCCGAAGCGCGTTTTCTTTTCGGCAAGATAAAGCGCCACCGACAATACAACGGGCAAAAACGTTGCCGCAACCAGTTTGATAATCGTTATAAAATCGTACCTCATAATTACGTCTGCTCCGTTTTACCGTTATTTCTCCTGCCGAGCGTCGGCGGTTTCTTCACCTTTCAGTGCTTTTGTTAATTCTTCAAGCGAAAAAGGATATCCGATTACGCCGTCGAACTCGTCGCAAATCAGCGCATCCAAGGCTACTGCGTTTTTGTCTATCAAGTACGTCTTCGCCGTCGGGCGTTCTTTCTTTATGAACTGCGTCAGGTCGGAAAAACTCATACGTTTCATCTCCCAGTCCGCGAACGTAAAATCCACTTCATTCTTAAAAGAGTATTTACACGCCATAAGCGGGTCCGTTTCCTTTATAACGTCGGCTTCCGGGACGATTTTTTTCAAAACATCGGTTAATTCCGACAAAAACGACAAATCGTTGCTCACCGCAAGAATTCTCATTTCAATACCTTTAAATCTCTTACTATATACCGTTACTTATCGGTTATTCTATCGTGAGTATATCCGAAAAACCGGTAATTTCGAAAACTTCCATTATGCTTTCGCCTACGTTTTTCAGTTTCATAGAGCCTTGTGTATTCATGGTTTTCTGCGCTTTCAGGATTACTCTGAGCCCCGCGGACGATATGTATTCAAGATTTTTCATATCGATCACAAGATCTCTTACGCCGCTCAAATCGATTATCTCGCGTTCGAGTTCGGGTGCGGTTACGGTGTCGAGTCTGCCTTCCAAGGCTAAAACGAGCACGTTGTTTTCAAGTTCTTTTTTGATTTTCATAGCAATTCTCCTATATAATTTAGATTTTCCATTTTTCTATCGGTTCGTATATAAACGGCAAGTCTTTGAGCGGAACGTCAAGCGTTTGCGCTAATTCTTTCACCGCCGACGGTATTTCGGACAAAAAATCGAGATACCAATCTATCGTTTCGTAAATATATCTTCTTTTGAATTCGGTATCGGCGCACACTGCCGAACGCAGATTGTGCAATCTGTCCGCCCCTTTTACCAAGAACGCCGCAGCGTCTTTTCTTATCCCCTCAACGTAATTTTTCATTACGTAATTCCTTTGCTTGGTAAGAAGTTTTACCGAATGAAGTATTTTTTTATTTCCAAAGGACAGAATCTCTTCTTCGGTAGCGTCGGTATCTTCAAGCAAGTCGTGGAATAACGCGGTTATCACGGCGTCGGTATCGCCGCCCTTTTCTTTTACGATTCCGGCAACGGCTACGGGGTGCGTAATATACGGAAGACCGCCTATACGGAATTGCCCTTCGTGCTTTTTCGCGGCGAAGGCAAGTGCGTTTTCATAACGTTTTTTATCTATCATTTGTTTTCTTTGCCTACGTGCTTATCGTAAAACGTTTTTGCCCGCCGCGCCGCCGTTTCTTTATCGTTTAACGATACGGCAAAGAATTCCGTAATTTCCTTGATTGTAGATTTTCTTGCAATAAGTTCTGCCCGACACAAATACCACAATCCCACGTTTGACGAAAGTATATCTATATCCGTTGCGCGCAAAGTGCTTTCGGCAAGGGAAAAAGCAATTTTTTCGTTTCGCTCCGTCATATCCTGCAATTCGCCTATTTTCGTTATACCGAACCACCCCAACTGTTCGATATAACTTCCCGAATCAACCGTTTTCATCTCCGCGCCGTTTATCGCCGCAATCTTTCGGTTCAGTTCGCACATCAGTCGGTTATTGAGCACAAATTCGTTTATCGATACCGAGTTTATCGCCACTTCATCGGCGCGGTTTTCCTTAATCCGCGCCCTTATATCGTCGGTATATGCTTTCATTCCGTCGCGAAGTCTGATAAATTCATCGTCGGCAACTTCCAAAAGCCCCGCCACACGCGAAAAACCTCTCGCATACTCCCTCGGCAAACCGAATTCGCTTTTATACCCTATATCGTGTTCTATCGCAGCCCAGGTGTGTTGCAGTATCGTTCTTATCTGTATCTCAAACTTTTTATTGCATATCTCGGCGGGATAACCCGACTTTTCTGAAAAATAACACGTATAATGAAGAGAAAGATACCCGAACGAATCTGCTTTTATCAAAGCCCGCTTATCCGAAGAATTTTTCCAATCGACGCTAAAAGTTTCCTCTACCTTTTTACCCAATTTATCTACTTCGTCGTTAAAAAAACATATTACCCGCGCCCCTAAAATGTCCGTAAGGTCGGTAAATTTCTGATACCAATCACCGTTTCGCACAAGTTTCCCCGCAAGGCTTGCTTCGCTTTTCACGCGATGCTCTATACTCAACGTTTGTATGCCGGATTCTTTAACAAGCGCGCACAGTTTGTCGTAAACCACGCCGTCGAGTTTTATAAAACTATCGCGCGCCTTACGGTAATCTTCGATAATCATTCTGTCTTTAACGTTCATATTTTAAGGTTCTCCTCGGTTTTTCTTTATTGTACCTTACCGTGTGCAACGAAAGTGCAACAATAAAACCGCATTTTAACTTTTCCAAGCAAAAAAAATCGGGCAATTTCAAACTCACCGAAATTGTCCGATTATATTTTTTATTTTTATATAATATTGTTATTTACACTGCGGCAAAGACGCGGTAGTAATTTCCGCCCACGAATATTGCGACATATACTCGCCGCGATAAGAATTCACCGCATACGGAATATGACGAAGAAAATCGTAATAATCGCAATCGACCGCTTCGCGATTGACGGCTATACGGTTGCGGCTTTTTACGATTACGTTTTCCGCTCCCACGCTTAAAAAGACGTGCCTTAACTCCGCGATAAGATTTCTTAAATTACTTTGACGGGAATTAGTATCCGCACCGTCCTCCCATATAACCGTCATCAATTCGCCCATGGTAACGGACATCCCCATTCTGTCCACCAGATACGCAAGAAGTTCTTTTGCTTTCGTCCGTCCGAATATCAGCGGTTTATCGTCCGCATAGGCTTCGAAATCTCCGAAACATTGAAACCGAATTTTTTTCTCTCGTTTCGGTTTTACGGGATATCGTAAATGTTCCGTCGCCGTTTTTACCGCTTCGGGCGTTGCCGGCTTCAAAATATAATCGCTCGCATACAAACGAAATGCGTCAAGCGTATATTCGGAATACCCCGTTACGAAAACGATATTGATATCGCCCTTTATATCTTTCAGTCTTTTTGCAAGTTCCAATCCGGTCATTCCTCGCATTTTTATATCGAGAAACGCTATTTCCGCGCCGTTTTCCAAAACGAATTCCAATGCTTTTTCAGGCTTTGAAAAGCCGTACGCTTTTGCCTCCGGAAGAGATTTTTCTATGGATTCTACAAGCGTATCGAGCGCAAGGCGCTCATCGTCTACCGCTATAACGTTCATTCTCCGTTTCTCCTTTGGGTATTTTAATAATCGCCGTCGTACCTTTTCCTATTTCGCTCGTAATATCAAGCGTGCCGCCGCACATGATTTCCAGCCTGCTTCTCACGTTTGAAATGCCCACGTGTGTTCTTCCGTCCGATTGAACGGAATCGGGGTTAAATCCTATGCCGTTGTCACAAACGCGAATTTCGTAACAATCGGGGGTTTCTGCCGTACAAATCGTAACCACTCCGCCGTCGGGCAAATCGCTGACGCCGTGGTTGACGGCATTTTCCGCAAGCGGCTGAACGGTTAGCGGCGGAATAAAAAACCCGGCGACTTCGATATTGTATTCGACTTTCAAATAATCGCCGTACCTTATCTTTTCAAGCGCAAGATACGCCTGCAAGTGCTTCAACTCTTCCGCAAACGAAATCATTTCCGTTTGTTTAATGGAGTCGAGATTTCCGCGCAAATACTTTGAAAAATTGCTTACCGCTTCTTTCGCCGCTTCGGGTTTCACGTCGCATAAGCGATAGATGGACGTTAAGGCGTTATACAAAAAATGCGGCTGTATCTGTGAAAGAACGAGAGCGTTGTTGCTCTCCGACAAAGCAAGTTCTTTCTTTATAAGTTCCTTTTCGATATTAGCCGACCGCCCCGCCTGTTCTACGCGAATCAGCATGTAAACAAGAACGAGCGATACGGTAACGGCAAAATAAACAGGCGTTACCGTCCAATAAAACTGAAGCGGTATGCTAAGCACGGGTATCGCCCCGAAAAGCACCATAGTCCATGTTTTGCGCCAGCCTAAAACACCGTGATGTTTAAGCGCGAGAATCATGGTCATTGCGGGGAGAATAACGCTGATTGCCTGACTGAGAAGAAACATCGGACCGGTCTTATCTAAACCTGTTTCGTCGTAATAGATATACATTCCGTTAAATATGTTTATAAAATACAGCAATAACGCCACGCCGCAAAAGGCTGTTATGACGTGCGCATAGTTATACGATATTTTTTTTATCTCCGAAATATGTTCCGTCAGACAGTAAGCATACAGCGAGATAATAGCGCAGAAAAACGCGGCGGAAAAAAACGAAAGGATTTTAATCGGTATAACTCTTTCGGGCGACGGATTTGCGAGAAGCACCCATATCGGCGCGTCGGAAAGAAGCATTGCAGTATTCACCGCCAAACACCACGCAAACAACCTGCTGTTTTTCGCGCCCTTCTTTCTCTCCAATAAATAACCGAAAAGCATCATCGCCGTCACAATAGCCGCAAACAATTCCAAAGCGGCACTCGTATAGTTATATTCGTTCATATTCATTTCTTAACACTCTTTCAAAACGGATTTCCGCAAAAACAATTATTTTTTTATATTTTAGCACATTTCTCCAATTTTTTCAACTAACGCGACTTTCGTCCGGCTAAAATCCAATGTTATAATTCCGCTTTTATTTCCCATATTCCGTTGGCATTACTCTCACTCGTCAGCGACCTCGTAAACACTCCTATGATTTTTTTGCCATTTTCTTCTTACCGAACGATATAAGCACTTTACATTATAAAATACATACTGCAACAAAAGAGCAATAAAAGAAATATGAAAAATAAAAAGGATTGGTTCACCCGAACGATTATCCGACTTTAAGTTGTCATTAGTGAAAAACAGAATCACGAATGTCATCGGCACGGACATCTTCGTTCTGGTTATATAGATAAAAAGAGAATCCGATTTCTCGGACTCTCAGAAACGAACTCGCTATTTGCGTATATTGTATTTAACTCTTCTAAATTCCCCACGAATATTTAACTAAATGCAGCTGTTAAATTCAAAGATTTTGTCCAACGACAAAAACACAAGATAAGCATACAAAAAAGCACAAGATATGGGTGTTCCCGTTAGGGATTATAAGAAAAAAAATATTTTAATGGGAACACCTGCAAGTGCGTTTTGAAAGGTAAAACTCGAAGTTTTTGCGACTTCGAGTTTTTCTTATGCCCAAAACAACAAAACGAAAAAAGAAATTTAATTAAATTTCAAAAAACACTTGACAAACTCAAAATCATGGTGTATGATATTTATGTAAATTTCAAAAAAGGACATGTGATAAATGGAACTAACCAAGTTGGCGGATATAATCCAAGGTAACATACCTACGAGAATTGAGGTTCCTTCCGGGCAATCGATTGAAACAATTACGATGCAGGAACTCAATTATATTGCTAATGTATCCGACGATTTACCTATCGAAAAATATCTTACCGTGCAAAGCGATAAAATTGCGACTTACTCTTTGACGAAGGAATATGACGTTGTTGTCGGTCTGAGTTCAGGCAAAGCTATTGTAATTGAGCAGAGTCGAGCAAGAAAATTGGTCTTATCGAATTTAGCAATTATTCGTATTAAAGATATAAATGTTCTTGATCCCCATTATCTTTGCTGGTATATCAATAATAATAAAGCGGCGCTCAAAGAACTGAACAAATTAAAACAAGCTAATGCGGCTGTTTCCGTAATCCCTTTGAGTATGCTGAAAGGTTTTGATATAGTTCTCTTACCCATTGAGAAACAACGCATAATCGGCAAAATAAACGAGTTAAAACGAAAGCGTGATCGGCTGACACACATTATTGAAACAAAAAAATCGGATATTTTAACACAGCAACTTATAATAACTTTTGAAAAGGAGTCGAAAAATGGCAATAAGCGAGTATGAAGTAGAAAATCTTTTTATAGAAAGATTAGGGACTATCGGTTACAAATATATCGAATTAAAAAATTATACCGAAGTAATGTTGAATTTTAAGGCTCAACTCGAAGTGTTCAATAAAGAGGAAATCATGAAAGCCAAAGGCGTTGCAGAGCTATCTACTGCCGAATTTGACAGACTTCGTACACAAATTGAAAACAAGACTGTTTATGAGTCTGCAAAGATTTTACGTGATAAACAGGTCTTGGAGTTGGATAACGGCAAGCGTATCTATATTGAATTCCTGTCAAAAGACATAGATCGCAATATATATCAGGTTACGCAACAAGTAACAATGGATAAAGACCATATGAATGAGGTCGTATATAAGAATCGTTACGATGTTACGGTTCTCATTAATGGTTTACCACTTGTTCAGATTGAATTGAAACGCCCCGGCGTTGAAATAAACGAAGCAATCAATCAGATAAATCGTTATCGCAGATATTCATTCAGGGGACTTTTTCACTTTATTCAATGCTTTGTTGTGTCAAACTCGATTCAGACAAAATATTTTGCAAACGAGAACGAAACGAACGCCGATGGAACACATAAAGCAATATTAAAGAGTTTGGCATTCTTTTGGACGGATGCGAACAATGAGCGTATCAATCAACTCAATGAGTTTACCGACGACTTCTTCACTAAGTTCAATATTACCGCTTTATTGACGGACTATACTGTATTGCAAGATACCTTAAAGAATATTATCGTAATGCGTCCGTATCAGATTTATGCGACGAAAGCAGTTTTGCGGCGTGTTTTGGAAGAAAACCGAAACGGCTACGTTTGGCATACAACCGGTTCAGGGAAAACGCTCACGTCTTTCAAGTGCGCTTCGCTCCTCCGTGACAATGGCAGAATCGATAAAGTGTTCTTCCTGGTTGACCGTAAAGATTTAGACGATCAGACCGTTGACGAATACAATTCATTTGAAGATAATTGTGTAGACAGCACGGATTCCACTTCCGAACTCATTAAACGTTTGAAGAACAGCGGCGAAAAAATGCTCGTTACCACAATTCAAAAACTCGCTTGTGCGCTTCGCAACGAAAAATACAGACCGATAATGGAAGCGTACAAAACGAAAAAATGTGTCTTTGTAATCGACGAATGTCATAGAAGTCAGTTCGGCAAAATGCACGGCGATATCCGCAGGAACTTCCAGAACGCCAATTTTATAGGCTTTACCGGAACCCCTATTTTTGAAGAAAACAAAGGCGCGACAGGTCAAACGACGGCAGATATATTCAATGCAGGCACAATGGATGCTTGTCTGCATAAATATCTCATTAAAGAAGCCATTGCAGACGGTAACGTTTTGAAATTCTCTGTGGAATATCAAAACACTTTCAATGTTGTAACG
>CAMEHL010000037.1 GCA_945917475.1 uncultured Clostridia bacterium
ATAACCTTTGCTATGTCCTTTTTGCAGGTTTTAAGCGACGCGGGATTTTCGAGCTGACCTATCGCATGACGAAAACGAAGGTTAAAAAGTTCTTCTTTAAGATCTTTAAGCTTCGTATTCAATTCTTCCACAGTCATATCGTGAAGTTCTTTCGTTTTCATTAACCTTCACCGCCTTCTTCTTTAATTTCTTCGGCAACGGATTCGCGTTTGATAAACTTCGTTTTTACGGGAAGTTTATGCCCCGCGAGTCTCATCGCTTCTTTCGCCTGTTCTTCGGTAATGCCGCTCATTTCGAAAAGCACTCTGCCGGGTTTAACCACAGCTACCCAGAATTCTACAGAACCTTTACCGCTACCCATACGGCTGTCGGCAGGTTTTTTGGTTACAGGCTTGTGGGGGAATATGTCTATCCAGACCTTACCGCCACGTTTAATGAATCTCGTCATAGCGACACGTGCCGCTTCTATCTGATTAGATTTAATCCAACCCGGCTCGGTAGCCATAAGAGCGTAATCGCCGTACGCGATAACGTTACCCTTATTGCATTTGCCCGTCATTCTGCCGCGGTGAACTCTTCTTCTTTTAACACGTTTAGGCATCAACATAATCAGTTCTCGCCTCCTTCATTCTTTTTCTTTTTGGGAGCGCCGATTATTTCGCCTTGGTATATCCAGCACTTAATACCGATAACGCCGAAGGTGGTGTGCGCTTCCGCAAATCCGTATTCGATATCCGCTCTTAAAGTCTGAAGAGGTATCGAACCTTCGTGATAATGTTCGGACCTTGCGATTTCCGCGCCGTCGAGTCTTCCGCTGACGCAAACCTTAACGCCCTTTATTCCGCTTCTCATGCATCTCTGAATCGCCTGTTTCATAGCGCGTCTGAAAGAAACGCGCTTTTCGAGTTGAGTAGCGATGCTCTCTGCGACTAGTTGGGGGTCTGCGTCGGGCTTTTTGACTTCCGAGATGTTGATGGAAATCTGTTTACCCTTGCAGATTTTGGCGACGGTCTTTTTTATCACTTCTATTTCCGCGCCCTGTTTTCCGATGAGAACGCCCGGGCGTGCGGTATAAATGGTGATTATAATCTTGCTCGCCGCTTTTTCTATAACGATTCCGGAAATAGACGCCTGATAGTATTTTTTCTTTAATACCGCGCGGATTTCGTTATCTTCTTTAACGTTTGCCGCAACGTCTTTCTTATCCACGAACCAGTGCGAACTCCAGTCTTTGTTTATTCCGACTCTTAAACCGTGCGGATTAACTTTCTGTCCCATACCGTACCTCCTATGCCTTTGCGTCCAGAACCACGGTTATATGGCTGGTACGCTTCAAAATTCTGTACGCTCTACCCTTGGATACGGGCTGAACTCTCTTTAACGTGGGGCCCTGGTCGGCATAACATTCCGCGACGAACAGGTTATCCTTGCTCATTCCGAGATTGTTTTCCGCATTGGCGGCTGCCGACATAAGAACTTTTCTCACGGGGTCGCTGGCGGCTTTGGGTGTGTTTTCCAGAATAGCCACCGCTTCTCTGTAACTCTTTCCCCTGATTATGTCGAGAACGATTCTGACTTTATAGGGGGAGATTCTGACGTGTTTTGCGACCGCGTAAGGACGTTTGTCTTTATTTTCCGCGATTCTCGCGGTTTTTTCTCTCAAATTTTTAGCCATAATTCAGTCTCCTATCTTGCACCCGTCGTTTTTTCCGTGCCGCCGTGCCCTTTAAAGGTTCTCGTGGGGGCGAACTCGCCGAGTTTGCAGCCGACCATATCTTCCGTAACGTATACGGGAACGTGTTTTCTTCCGTCGTATACCGCTATCGTATGACCTACCATCTGCGGGAAAATCGTGGACGACCTTGACCAAGTCTTTAATACTTTCTTTTCGTTCTTTTCGTTTAATTCTTCTACTCTTTTCAAGAGTTTAGGTTCTACGTAAGGACCTTTCTTAACGCTTCTTGACATTGCCGTTCTCCTTAATTTATCCTTGTAATGATAAGTTTGTTAGACGCTTTTTTATGTTTTCTCGTCTTGTAACCGAGAGCGGGTTTACCCCAAGGAGTAACAGGTCCCGGCATACCGACGGGGGATTTGCCTTCGCCGCCGCCGTGCGGGTGGTCGCACGGGTTCATGACGACGCCGCGGACGGAAGGACGGATACCGAGATATCTCGTTTTGCCCGCTTTGCCGACTCTCACGATTTCGTGCTCTAAATTGCCGACCTGACCTATCGTTGCCTTGCACGCGGAGAGAATATATCTCATTTCGCCGCTCGGCATCTTGATGGTAACGTATTTTTCGTCTCTCGCCATTATCTGCGCGCTCATACCCGCGGCTCTCGCTATCTGACCGCCTTTTCCCGGCTGCATTTCGATATTGTGAACCATAGTACCTACGGGAATATCTTTAAGCATAAGCGAATTGCCCGCTTTGATATCCGCGTTCGCGCCCGATAAAACGGTGTCGCCCACTTTTAATCCGACGGGAGCGAGAATATACGTTTTCGCGCCGTCCGCGTAATAAAGAAGTGCGATATTCGCGCTGCGGTTGGGGTCGTATTCGATTGCCTTTACCGTCGCGGGAACGCCGTCTTTCGCGCGTTTGAAGTCGATGATACGGTATTTTCTTCTGTTTCCGCCGCCAATATGACGAACGGTTATCTTACCCTGCGCGTTTCTGCCGCCCGATTTTCTCTGGTCTTCCAAAAGCGATTTTTCGGGGGCTTTTTTGGTGATTTCGTCGTACGCGCTGACCGTCATGAAACGGCGTGCGGACGAAGTCGGTTTATATCTTTTAATAGCCATTTTTCATATCCTCCGGAATTAAGACAACGAATCGAAGAATTCGATAGACTTACTGTCTTTTTTGAGCGATACCGCCGCTTTTTTATAGTCGGAAGTATAGCCTTCGTATTTGCCCTGTCTTTTAAGTTTGCCGTGAACGTTAGCCGTGTTGACCTTAACGACCTTGACGCCGAATATTTCTTCTACGGCGAGTTTAATCTGAGTTTTGTTGGCGTTTTTGGCAACTATAAAGTAGTATTTTTTGTCCTTGATTCCCGCGTAACTCTTTTCAGAGAGAAGGGGTTTGATTATAATATCGTGAGCAGCCATTATTCTCCGTAGACCTCCTCGATTATTTCTACCGCTTTTTTGGAGATAACGATTTTCGCGTTTTTAACCACGTCGTACGTGTTTATCTGCGATACAGGCAGCGTGGAAATCTGCGCAATGTTGGAAGACGCTCTTAAAACCGCGTCGTCCGCGTTATCCATAACGAGAAGCACGCTCTTGTCCATTTTGAACGCATTAAGGAACGCGACCATCTCTTTGGTTTTGGGAGCGGCGACCTTTATTTCGTCCACGAACACCACTTCGCCGTCTCTCACTTTCTGCGAAAGCGCCGAGAAAAGCGCGACCTCTTTCGCCTTATAGTTCATTTTCTTGGAGAAGTCTCTGGGCTTCGGAGCGAAAACCACGCCGCCGTGTACCCATTGCGGACTTCTTATAGAGCCTTGTCTTGCCCTGCCCGTGCCTTTCTGACGGTAAGGCTTCGCGCCGCCGCCGCGCACTTCCGAACGGGTCAGAGTGCTTTTCGTACCCTGTCTTTCGTTCGCAAGACGGGTTACGACCGCCTGATGAATAACCGATTCGTTGTATTCGGCATTGAACAAAGCGTCGGAAAGTTCGAGCGTTCCTACTTCGCTCGCCTTCATATCGTATAACTTAACACTTGTCATAATCCTTCTCCTTACGCTTTAACGCTGTTTCTGAGAGTAACGATTCCTTTTACGGGACCGGGAACGGCGCCCTTTACGAGAATAGCGTTTCTTTCTTTATCGACTTTCACGACTTCGAGATTAAGCACGGTAACGTTTTCGTGTCCGTACTGTCCCGGCATCTTTTTGTTTTTGAACACTCTCGACGGAGAACTGTTCGCACCCATAGAACCGACTTCTCTGTGAACGGGACCTACGCCGTGCGTTTCTTTAAGTCTCTGATTGTTCCATCTTTTGATAACGCCCGTGAATCCGTGTCCCTTGCTCACGCCGGAGACGTCTACCTTGTCCCCCGCCGCAAACGCGTCGCACTCTATAACCGAGCCAACCGTATACGTCGCCGCGTCGTCGAGTCTGAATTCTTTGAGAACTTTTCTGGGAGCGATGCCCGTCTTTTTGAAAAGCCCCGCTTCGGGTTTGTTGAGTTCTTTTTCGTTTACTTCGTCAAAACCGAGTTTGACCGCGGCGTAACCGTCGCGTTCCAAAGTTTTTACCTGAACGACGGGGCAAGGACCTGCCTCGATAACCGTTACGGGAATTACTTTGCCGTCCGCAGAAAACAATTGCGTCATACCCAATTTTCTGCCAATGATTGCTTTATTCATAGATAAAGTTCACCTCCGTATATATATAATGTTTTGATTTTTTACAGTTTGATTTTGATGTCTACGCCCGCGGGAAGGTGAATGCTGTCGAGCAGTTTCACGTTCGGGGAATAGATGTCGATAAGTCTTTTGTGCGTTCTGATTTCGAACTGTTCTCTTGAATCTTTATCCTTGTGCGGGGAACGCAAAATGGTTACCACTTCTTTCTCGGTGGGAAGCGGAATAGGTCCCGATATCTTCGCGCCGGACTTTACCATCGTTTCCACGATTTTGGAAGCCGCGCTGTCAAGCATTTCCACGTCGTAAGACGAGAGTTTGATTCTGATTTTCTGACTTGCCATGGTTTAATCTCCTTTTCCTAACTTTAATACTGTGTGTTTGTAAACTGTGCCGTGTGTGTCCGAAAACAGTAATAAAAAAATCATTCGCCGATACTTAAATTTTTTAAGTCGCTGCGAATGATTTACCCTTTCTTCTCTTGAAGTTAGTCGCGAAAGTCTTGCTTTCACCCTTGTCAACGGAAATTATCTGTCGCCTATCGCCGACGAATTTCAGTAACTTCCCGTATCAACCCAAATTACACAGCCTAAATATTATATTAAATATCCGTGCCGTTGTCAAACGTTTTTTCAGGGTTTTGCAAATTATTTTTTATTTTTTTACGCGGTTTTTTTGATTATTTTGGGTTTTTCACCCTTTTCCACTACCGATTCGTCCACTATTACTTTCGCCACGTCGTTCTCGGACGGCAAGTCGTACATAGTGTCTATCATAAGGTTTTCTAAAATATTCCGTAGTCCCCTTGCGCCCGTTTTAAGTTCTATCGCGCGCTTTGCGACCGCGGACACCGCGCCGTCGGTAATTTCGAGTTCTACGTCGTCAAGCCCGATAAGGCGTTTATATTGTTTGACGAGCGCGTTTTTCGGTTCGGTAAGAATATTCACGAGAGCCTTTTCGTCCAGCGGGTGAAGCCCCACGGTTATGGGAATACGTCCGACGAATTCGGGAATAAGTCCGTATTTTATCAAATCCTGCGGAGTTACGTCGCGGATAACCGAATATTCGTCTTTATCCTTTACCTTTCCGACGTTGCCGCCGAAACCGAGAGAAGATTTTTCTTTTCTCCTGGAAATTATCTCGTCAAGCCCCACGAACGCGCCGCCGCATATAAACAGAATATTCGTAGTGTCGATTTTCAGGCACTCCTGCTGCGGGTGCTTTCTTCCGCCCTGCGGCGGAACGCTCGCAACCGTGCTTTCTATTATTTTTAAGAGAGCCTGCTGAACGCCTTCTCCCGACACGTCGCGCGTGATGGAAACGTTTTCGGATTTTCTCGCGATTTTATCTATTTCGTCTATATAGACTATGCCTTTCTGCGCCTTCTCGATATCGTAATCGGCGTTCTGAATCAGTTTAAGCAGAATATTTTCCACGTCTTCGCCGACGTAGCCCGCTTCGGTAAGCGTGGTCGCGTCCGCAACGGCGAAAGGCACTTCTAAAATTTTAGCGAGCGTTTTGGCAAGCAGAGTCTTGCCCGAACCCGTAGGCCCGAGCAGCAAAATGTTGCTTTTGTCTATTTCTATATCCGATTTGTCCCCCGCCGCGTTTATCCTTTTATAATGATTGTAGACGGCTACGGAAAGAACTTTTTTCGCTTCGTCCTGTCCGACGATATACTCGTCGAGTTTTTCTTTTATTTCCGCGGGTTTTAAAAGAGCGATTTTATCGGTAACGTTAGCCTTTTTCTCGTCTTCTTTCAAAATCTCACGGCATACTTCTATACACTCGTCGCAGATATAAATACCGTTCGGACCTGCCACGAGCCGCTTTACGAGTTCTTTGGGTTTGCCGCAAAAGGAACAAAATAACTGGTCTTCGCTGTTTTTCATAAATCTCCGTGGTTACGGACGTTTAACGAAAATTTCGTCTATAAGTCCGTATTCTTTCGCGTCTTCCGCCGACAGATAATTGTCCCTGTCGGTGTCCTTTTCCACTTCTTCGTAAGGTTTCCCGCTGTTCTTTGCGAGAATACTGTTAAGGCGGTGTTTGGTTTTAACTATGTGGTCTGCCTGAATTTTAATATCGCTCGCCTGACCCTGCGCGCCGCCGAGCGGCTGATGAATCATAATTTCGGAATTCGGGAGAGCGTATCTCTTGCCTTTCGCGCCGCTCGATAAAAGGAACGCGCCCATACTCGCGGCGAGACCTATGCAGATAGTGCTTACGTCGCACTTTATATAGTTCATAGTGTCGTAAATGGCGAGCCCCGCGGTAACGCTTCCGCCCGGGCTGTTTATATAAAGGCATATATCCTTGTCGGGATCTCTGCTTTCAAGCAGAATAAGTTGCGCGACTACGGCGTCCGCAACGGCGTCGTCTATTTCGCCCGTCAGAAAGATTATTCTGTCTTCTAACAGCCGCGAATAAATATCGTAACTTCTCTCGCCCTTTCCGGTATTCTCTATAACGTAAGGTATCACAGTGTTCTTTACCATTTTTTCACCGTCCGATTATTTATGAGCAATTTAAGCGGTCGAGTCCGCTTTAACCGTCCTTGTTTATTATTCTATCACGTTTTCTTTTTTAAGCGTGTCGAAAAGTTTTTTAACGACTATTTCGTTTTTAACGTATTCGAGTTGTCTTACGCCCGCGGTCTTTTTGAATTCGGGCGCTTTCTTACCCTGTGCTTTCGCCATTTCTTCTATCTTTTCGTTTACTTCCGCGTCCGTCGCTTCGAGTTTTTCGGTATCTATCACTTTTTCGATAACGAGTTGCGATTTAACGAATTTTTCGGCTTGTTCGCGGTAATTCTTTCTGTAATCTTCCATAGTCTGTCCGATATATTTAAGATAATCCGCGAGTTTAAGCCCCTGATAAGACAACCTGTATTCCATTTCCTGAACCATACGGTCTATCTGCGATTCTATCATCGCGTCGGGGATTTCCACCGTTGCGTTGTCGGTGATTTTCTGAACGATAGCGTCTTCGATTTCGCGTTCGGCTCTGTCGGCGTTCTGCTTTTCGAGACGTTCTCTCACTTCTTTCTTATACGCTTCCACCGATTCCGCGCCGGCGGCGTCTTTAATAAATTCGTCGTTCACTTCGGGCAGTTCTTTCTTTTTGATTTCGTGGAGTTTAATCGCGAACGTCGCGTCTTTGCCCTTTAAGTTTTCCGCGTGGTATTCTTCGGGGAATTTAACGTTGATATCCTTTTCTTCGCCGATTTTCATGCCGATAATCTGTTCTTCGAAACCGGGGATAAACGAACCGCTGCCGATAACGAGCGACTGTTTTTCCGCCGTGCCGCCGTCGAACTTAACGCCGTCCGCCGACCCAGAATAGTCGATGATAACCGTATCGCCGTTCTCGACCGCTCTGTCGGTAACGTCCACAAGTCTCGACCTGCTTTCCTGCAAGCGTTTTATATCGTTCTCCACGTCTTCGTCTTTAACATTATACTCAACTTTTTTGAACTTTATACCCTTGTATTCGCCGAGCGTTACTTCGGGTTTTACCGCGACCACGGCTTCGACGGACAAGTGCTTGTCGTCTATTTTCTTAACGTCTATTTCGGGCGCTGCCACGGGGAAAATCGACGTTTCCTTTTCGAGAACTTCCGAATAATATTTTGGGAACGCCTGATTTATGGCTTCTTCGTAGAATACGCCCTTGCCGTACGTGCTTTCGAGAAGATGTCTGGGGACTTTGCCCTTTCTGAATCCGGGCATAGAAAATCTGCCCTTCGTCTTTTCGTAAGCGGCGTCAATCGCTTCGTTCCATTCTTTCTCGGTAAGGTCGATTTTGATTTTTACCGTGCTTTTTTCTGCTTTCGCAAAAGTGTACTTCATAAGTTTCTCCTGTCCGTTATATAAAATATATCGATTATTAAAAATTCTTTGATATTGTACCACAACGCGCCGAAAAACGCAAGACTTTAAGGCGTAAAAAAACGCCCTATTTAAATTAAAACGCAAAATAGGCGGATATGCGACGGCTTTTCGGCATTTTTTGCAGACTTCGGGCGTTTATACCGTCCGTTTAATAAGCCGTTCGTGCGCGTCGGGCATAACCGTTACCGATTTGAAATCGGTGTATACGCAAAACCCCGGTCGGCTTCCCGTCGGTTTTCTGACGAATTTCTTTTTCGTATAAACTATTTCGGTCTTACCGCCGTTCCGTCCTTTGCTGTAATACGCGCAAATCTCGGCGGCGGCGATTATCACGTTCTCCCCGACTTCTTTCCCGTTCGTCTCTATTATGAGATGCGAAGAATGATAATCCTTTGCGTGCAGCCATACGTCTCCGCCCTTTGCCGAAAAGGTCAGTTCGTCGTTTTCAACGTTGTTCCTGCCCGCCTTTACGGTAAAACCGTCTATAACGTAAGTCCTGTATTTTACGGGCTGCTTGCGCCGCCTGTTCTTTGCGGACGGCTCGTTTATAAGCCCCGCGCCCACGAGTTCGTCTTTTATGAGCGACACGTCCGCCGCCGTCTCGGCAAGATCTATCTCGTCCGCAACCGCGTTAAGGTAGTCGAGTTCCTTAAGCGCCGCGTCTTTCTGCGGCTGCTGTGCCGCGAGAGTGCGCTTTGCTTTATTGTATTTTTTATAATACCGCGCAGCGTTCTGCGCCGGCGTCAGAGCGGCGTCGAGCGCGATTTTCATTTCCGTGCCGTCGTAATAATTCAAAAGCGTACACTCTTTATCCCCTTGTTTCAGCCTGTAAATATTAGAAAGAATAAGTTCGCCTTTTATCTTGTCCGTTTCGGCGTCCTGCGCGTCGGAAAGGCGCGCGTTTATGGCGGAAAGGCGTTTTTTTACCTTTTTAACCGCGGAAGACACGACCGCCGTAACCCTTTCTTTTTTCGAGCGGAACAGTTTGATTTTATCTTTTTCGTTGAAAAAAAAGTCTTCCGCTTCGCTTAAACACGCAAAACTTTTCACTTCACCGCCGAGAACGCCGTACGGATAAACGCATACGTCCTTTACTTCGCCGTTTTCGGTCAGCACACACGGATTTTTTACCGTTTTATATACGAAGTCATTTAAAAACCGAACGAATTCCCGCGAAGAAAATCGCGCGTGCGACTTATAATACTCATCCGCTATTTCTCTCGCCGTATCCGCGGCTATACCCTGTACGCCTTTGAAAATCGCGGCGGACAATTCTGCGGACAGTTCTTCCGAATGTTCGCCCTTTGAACAGACCGCGCCGTCGAAACGGGCGAAGTAACTATAAAGGCTCTCGTCGTCGGGCGTTTTTTTGTCGTTTGTCGGGGGGAGAACGTAATCCCTGCCCACGATAAGCGGTCTCACGCCGTTATCGAAAAAATTTACGCCGCGGTTGCCGCCTAAAACCTTTCCGTTCTCGGTTAGAATAACGTTGCTGTATCTGCCCATCAGTTCCACGAAAAGCGTTTTTCTGCCTGCGTCGAAAAATTCCGACGACGCGGTGAAATCTATTCTGACTATTCTGTCGAACCCGACCAGCGACACGCCGTCCACCGTGGCTGAAAGCAGGTGTTTTCTCAGAAGCATACAGAAGTTGGGCGCGGTAAGCGGACTTTCGCGGTCTTCGGAAATAACGCCTATTCTCGGGCAGGACGGATTAACGGATATATACAGTTTACGCGTGGCTTTACCCGTATAAACGGTAAAAATCACTTCTTCCGCCGTCGGCTGAACTATTCTGTTTATCTTGCCGCCCGTAAATTCGGCGTTAAGTTCTTCGCAAAGATATCTTAAAGTAAATGCGTCCTGCGGCATAATCGATTTCAAATGCTCCTTAAAAAGTTTCGGGCAGAGAAAAAGTTCTGCCGTCAAGGTAATACAGCGGGCTGTCGGCGTTAAAGCGCAAAGTGAGCGAAACGGCTTTAAGCCGTTGCGACCCGGCGTTTTCCGCTTTATTGAAAGCGTTGTCTCCGTATTTGCCGTCGCCCGTTACGGGATGCCCTATATGCGCGAGATGCGCGCGAATCTGATGCGTTTTCCCCGTGAACAACTTAACACGCAACAGGCTCTTGCCGTCGTATTCTCTCACGGTCTCGTAACCCGTTTTTATCCGCACAGAACCTTTTACGGGGCGGTCGTAAACGGTAACGCGGGCGTTTTTTGCGTCTTTAAAGAGATACGCGCATAGTTCCGCGCTTTTATTACGCGGCACACCCTTTACTTCCGCTATATAATATTTATCGAAAGTTCTGTTTTTAAACCCGTCCGAAAGTTCGCTTTCCGCCGCGGCGTTTAATGCGAATATCATAAGCCCCGAAGTGTTTCTGTCGAGACGGTGAATAAAATAAACGTTTTCACCGCTCCCGTCGGCGCGAACCGCTTTCTGCAAATCGGCGAACACGCTTTCGGAAGAATATCCGCTTTTCTTATCGACGACGATAACGTTCCTGTCCGAATAAACTACGTCGTATTTAGCAGAAGGCGCGGGCGTGTAAAAAATCTCCACAACGTCGCCGGGCGACAACGTAACGTCGTCCGACACCCTTTTGCCGTTAACTTTCACGTCTTTTTTTCGTAAAAGTCTGCAAAGCGCGCCGTAAGACAAATCTTCGCAATTATATAACGCGAGTTTAGAAAGTTTGCGTGTTTTATCCGCGGTAAATTTTATCAAATTCGCCTTCCTTTAAGCCGATAAGGTTATATCTTAAAAGGACTTCGGGATTACCCGAAGTCCTTTGGTTTTTATTTTTCGTCCGAGTCGGTATCGACTTCTTCTTTGGGTTTGATGAACAGCAATACCACTATACCGATAAGACACAGTGTGCCGATGCTAAGGAACACGACCGACCACACGTTGTTCTGCAACCAGTGCGTATCGGGTTTTACGACCACGGGCTTCTGCGTGATTTCCACAACCTGAGTTTCGGCGGTTTCCGACCTTGCGAGTTTAGTCGAAGACACGGTACATTCTATCTTATAATACCCCGCTTTTACGGGCGTGAAAGAAAGTTTTCCGTCGTACGCGAAAGCGGATATTTCCTCGTAAGTAAAGTCCGTTCCCGTATATTTGTCTTTTTCGGACGGAAGTTTTGATTTAGCGATTATGGTTTTGAATTCGCCGTCTTTCGTCTCGCTGTATTTAAGCGTATAGACGGGCGTATAACCGGACGCTTCCACCGTGAACGCGGAGAAAACGTACTGCGTGTTAAGATACCCTTTTTCCTGCGAAGCCGCGGGATAGACGTATATGGGCGCGTCGTCTTCTACCGTAAATGTGAACACGAAACTCTCGTAATCATAAGAAGTTTTGGGTGGTTCGGGTGGTTTGTAGTTGCCGTTGTCGTCG
>CAMEHL010000038.1 GCA_945917475.1 uncultured Clostridia bacterium
CGGGACGATATTGGTATGGCTTCCGTTAAGCACTCTCACCTTTCTCTTTTTATAATATTTGATATTGTCGGTAAGCACGACTTCTATATTGTGAACGCCGTCCTTAACGTATTTTGCGATATCTCCTTTCTTTTCAACCGCCCATAAACCGAACGGTTCTCCTACGGAAACGAGTTTGTCTTCTTCGCCTATAAGTTCGGCAAGGTGCGCTTTGGTTTCTTCGTCTTTCGGGTAGCCGGAAACTATACGGTCAACGAGCGTATTGCAATAGTAATTTTCTTTGTCGTTCCATTTTTTGAACCCTTCGGGAAGTCCCCAGAGTTTTATATACGCGTCAACGCATTTATACAGTTCGTCCGCGTTGTTGTCTATCAGTTCGACGGGCATAAGATACACGCCGCCCTTACCCGCTTTATAGCGTTCGTATAAGAATTTGGTAAGTTTGGCGGGATAAGTCGCCGTTTCAAAATCTTCGAATTTGTCCTTTCCGTTAAAGCAAATCCCCGCTTCGGTCGTGTTGGAAACGATTATTTTAAGTTCGTCTTCACGGGCGAGCGAATAATATTTTTCCATATTTTCAAAAGGCGAAACAGTTCCTTCGAGAACGTCTACCTTATAAACGTTTTCAACGTCTTTTCCGTCTTTAACGCCCCTTAAAACTATATGGTATTTATTGTTTTGCTTGTCAAAGTTTTCCAGACTGCCGAAAGTTATGGGCTTAACGATGTTTACTTTGTATTCTCCGCCTTCTTTGTTAAGCGTATCGAAATACAGATCCACGAAAGTACGCAGAAAGTTACCTTCGCCGAATTGAACGACTTTTATCATAAATTCTCCTTAAATTGCGCCTTGCGGCATATTTCTTATATATTTTATCACAATTTTGATTGATTATCAATACAATTTAGTATATAATTAAAGGCAAATTACATATTTTGTAAAGGCAGACGGTTATGGAATTTATAGAAATAGAAGAAGGCGAAAGAAAAATTTCTCACGAAATGAATAAACCGCACAGCCACGAGCATTACGAACTGTATTTTCTTCTTAACGGCGAACGCGAGTTTTTTATAGACAACAAAATGTTCGTCGTGCCGGAAAAATCGCTCGTCGTCGTTCCGCCCTACTCGATGCACAAAACCGCGGGCGGACCTTATAAACGGATAAACGTAAACGTTTCACCCCAACTGCTCTCCCAAGCCGAAAACGAGTTTTTAAAAAACGTTTCGGGACACCCCGCTATCGAGATAGACGAAGAATACGCCGAAACAATTATCCGTATATTAAAAACGGGTACGGAAATTCAGACGGGTTCGAGACCGGATAAGCGCGAACTTTTAATATCGCTTACAAGAACCGTTATTCTCCTTTTATCCCGTCAGGCGATTAAGCCCGTCGCGCTCGCAGGTATGACTTTCAAGCAAAACGAAGTCTCCACCGACATACTAAAAATTGTTTATTATATAAACACAAACTACAATCGCAACATAACTTTGAGAGAGATTTGCGGCGAATTTTATATTTCCAAAGTTACGCTTTGCAAACAGTTCAAAAACGTTATGCATTGCTCGGTAATGAAATACGTTTCGGGACTGAGAATAAACAAAGCCAAAGAACTGCTCATATATTCCGATTATTCTATCGAAGAAGTCGCTAATCTTTCAGGGTTTTCTTCCGCAAATTATTTCGGACTCGCATTCAAAAAAGAAACGGGTATGTCTCCGTTGAATTATAAAAAAACAAAATAATTATTTTTTAATTTATCCCGCAGGTTTAACGTAGTTACGTGCGGGAATTTTTTACTATTTATGTAAAAACAGTCGTATTTTTTACTTTTTCGTATTGTTTTTAAACTATAATAATGTTAAAATAACCGCGTCGGACAAAAGGAGAAATAATATGACGGAAAACAATACTGAAAATGCTTTCGTTCTTAAACCCGTAAGGGGAATTTCGGTCGTCAATCCCGACGAAGTAGAACGAGACTATCTTTTATTTTGCGTAGATTACGCCGTTAAAAACGGTTACAATCATATTCAGATAACAGGACCCATCCACGACCCCGTTAAAGGCAATATTGACGGTATGACTTTCTCGGTAAAATACGCGGGATTTAACGACGAAAAAGACGCGGATTACGTCAAAAAATGCTTAAAAATCGTAAACGAAGCATGCGAGAGAGCGAACGCGGCAGGCGTTAAAACTTATATGTGGCATCACGAACTCGCCTTGCCGTCGGCTTTCAAAAGCGCGTTTCCCGAAACGTTGAACGAAAACGGCGATATAGAAGTTTCTCACCCGCTCGTAAAAGACTATCTTGAAAACAAAATAAAAGATTTTTTCGCGGCTTATCCCAAGATGGACGGTATCGTTCTTACGCTACACGAAACGAAAATCCCCCTTTTAAAACTTAAAAACCAGAAACTCGGCGCGACGGAAAGGGTTAAATTCGTTACGGAAACGATATATAACGCCTGTAAATCGCTCGGAAAAGACCTTATCGTAAGACCTTTCGCTTCGCTCGAACAAGACCAGGAAAATATGCTTAAAGCGTATGCGGAGATTTCGCCCGATATGACGGTTATGGATAAGTGGACTAAATTCGACTGGTCGCTTACCCTGCCCGACAACGACTTTTTCAAGAAAATCAAAACTAATCCGTTCGTCGTAGAAACGGATATTTTCGGCGAGTATTTCGGAAAAGGCAGACTGCCCGTTATGCTTAAAGACCATATTAAGCATAAAGTAGAATATTGCAACCGTTTTCCGCATAAGGGATTCGTCAACAGGATTGACAGAGAACGTCAACACCCGTTCGGGAGCGTGAACGAAGTTAATCTCGTAATTATGCACGCGCTCGTGAACGGGCTTGATTTGGAGCGCGAAATCGACGCTTTCTTTGCGGAAAGATACGGCGACGCAGGGAAAGAAGTCCGCGCCGTAATGGAACGGACGGAGGATATTCAGAAACGGATATTCTACCTTAACGGTTACTACTTTACGCAGGGAAGTTATTTCCCCGACGTGAACCAGATTAAAAACCATTTCTGGTTTGAAATAATGAAAGAAGACTGCGATATCGCGTCCGACGAGTGGTTTATCCCCGTCGGCTGGAAACGCGGCGAAATTGAAAATCTTCTTAAAGAAAAAGACGGAGCGGTCGAAGAATCGAAAGAGTTGCTTTCCCTGGTAGAAAAACTGAAAGGCGAAACGGAGAAAACGGAATACTGCAAACTTCTCGTAAAATTCAAAAATCTCGCTTTCGTTGCAGAACTCTGGCGCGAACTCGCTTACGCTATTTTCAATTACGTCAGATATTTTGAAACGAGAGATAAGAAGTATCATGCCGCACTGCGTGAAAACTTAAAAAAAATAGACGACATAAACGCTGACGGAAGAGAAAGTTTAGGAACGGATTATTACAATTATAAGGGTGCGCAAGGGTTTTTATCGTTAAATAAAGAAAACGACTCGGATTTTACACGCTCGCTATACAAGACTTTTCTTGCGGAAACAGAATCCTTTATAAGAGCGGAAAAGGAAGATTTAACCGACTTCGTTATATGCGGCAGCGCGATGGAAAGCCACAGACTTCAAAAGGAAGTAAACTTTTCGGATACGCTCTTATACGACGGAGAAACCTGCCGAATCGCAGGAAATAAGTCCGGACTTAACTGGAGTTCGATAAACGCGCACGGCTGGTTTTCTTATCAACTCAAATTAAAAAAGAACGCCGATAACGTTATTGTGTTCGAATTAGGCTCCGCAAGCGATACGCTATGCGTTCAAATTACCGTTGGCGATGAAAAATATTTAATAAATGAAAAAATCGCGGGCAAAAAGAATTACGAAATATCTTACAAAGATAAGGGACAAGGTAAAGTCCGCGTGAGACTAGACCGCGTGAACGAAAACACTCCCCTGCTTTTCACGATAAAAGTTAAGGGCTGAAATACCGATATTTTTTCGCAAAAACCCTATTCAAAAAATAATATTTTAATAAGAATATAAATAATATAACGCGGCGCGCTCCCGTCGGGAGCGCGCCGTTTTCGTATAATTAAAAATTTTTCAGTTTTCAAGACTTTCGAGATACAGACACGCGTTCGTCGCTGCAACGCCGCCGTCCGCAACAGCGGTAACTACCTGCCTTATCGCTTTGGTTCTGCAATCGCCCGCAACGAAAACTCCTTCCGTTTTAGTTTTGCACGTTTCGTCCGCCACGATATATCCGTTCGCGTCCAGATCAACGAGATTACCGAACGCCGAGTTGTCGGGGACCTGACCTATCGCAACGAATACGGCGGGGATTTCGTGGCGTAACACGTTCCCGTTTTTATCTTTATATTCTATTGCGGTCAGTTTGTCGTCGCCGACAAAATCGGTAACGCTCGTCTGCGGTCTCCACTCGATATTCTCTTTCGCCATAACCGCTTTAATAAGCGCCTTATCGCCGAAAAACTTATCGAAAAGCGTATAAACGTAAACTTTTTTACAGTAAGAAGATAAAAGCAGGCAATATTGAAGCGCGGTGTTTGCGTCGCCGATAACCGCAACTTCTTTGTCTTTATAAAACGCGCCGTCGCAAATAGCGCAATAATACACGCCTTTCCCGACCAGATCGTCTCTTTCGGACTTTGTTTTCAGGTGTTTATGCTTAACCCCTGCGGCGATTATAACGCTTTTTCCGTCGTATTGCTTATATTCGGTATAAACGGTAAAAGTTCCGTCGTCTTTTTTCTCTATCTTTACGGCTTTTTCAATCTCGAAGTCCGCACCCATAGAAGTTATCTGTTCAAAAAGGTTATCGGCAAACTGCTCTCCGCTGATTGCTTTGATAGACGGAAAATTTTCAAGTCGCGGAGAAGTCGCTATCTGTCCGCCGAGACTCTCGCTTTCAAGCACGAGAACGCTTTTACTGTTTCTTAAAGCGTACAGCGCGGAAGTCATACCCGCCGCGCCGCCGCCGATTACTATAATATCGTACATCAGTTTATACTCTCGATATATTTTCTTATTTCGCTTGCGTTATCGTAAGCCTTGAATCCGTCGCCGTCCGGCACAAGAAGCGTAGGCGCTTTCTTTACGCCGAATCTGAGCGTGGTCTCCTTATCTTCTTCCGCGTTTACGACGTCATATTTCACGCCCGCCTTGTCGAGCATCATTTTGCTCGTCTTGCAGTTGGGGCAACCCGTTCTCGTAAAGAGCAACGGTTTAGTAAGAACGTCGTTTCCGCATTGACATTCACAAGTTTTTTCGGCAGACTCTTCTTTCTTCGCTGTGAAGTGCGAATTTGCAACGTCGTATACCTTTCTCGCGGCAAATTCGGCGCGTTTTCCGTCGTTCCAGTTCTGCACGGGACGGTAGTAACCCGTTATACGGCTGTATACTTCCGTCGTCTTTCCGCATACGGGACATTTATACACTTCGCCGGGAATATAGCCGTGGTCGGCGCAAACCGAATAGGTCGGCGACATTGTGTAGTACGGCAGTTTGTAGTTTTCGGCAATCTTGCGCACCAGACTCGCCGCCGCTTTCCAGTCGGGAAGTTTCTGTCCGAGGAAGGCGTGGAAAACCGTTCCCGAAGTGTATAACGTCTGCAATTCGTCCTGAATATCGAGTGCGGAGAAAATATCGTCCGTGAAACCGACGGGCAGGTGCGAACTGTTTGTGTAATAAGGCGTTTTGTCGCAGTCTGACGCCGTGATGATATCGGGATATCTCTTTTTATCGTGCTTCGCAAGTCTGAAAGACGTGGATTCCGCAGGCGTCGCTTCGAGATTGTATAAATCGCCGTACATCTCCTGATAGTCGGAAAGTTTGTTTCTCATAAAGTTAAGCACGTTTTTGGTGAACGTCTGCGCTTCGGGCTGAGTAAGGTCTTTCTTTATCCATTTAGCGTTAAGACACGCTTCGTTCATACCCACAAGACCTATCGTGGAGAAGTGGTTTGCAAAAGTGCCGAGATAACGCTTGGTATAAGGATAAAGTCCCGCGTCGAGAAGTTTGGTTAT
Organism: uncultured Clostridia bacterium; assembly: GCA_945917475.1. GTDB lineage: Bacteria > Bacillota > Clostridia > Christensenellales > Borkfalkiaceae > UBA1259. The sequence goes on from CAMEHL010000038.1 coordinate 6,015, forward strand.
CGTATCTCTCTTTACTTTAAGAGACCTTGCCGCAATATCCATAAGATGTTTAAGCCTGTCGTAGAATTCTTCTTCCGTGGCGGAAAGATACGCTATTCTCGGCATATTGATTGTTACTACGCCGACCGAGCCCGTGCTTTCTCCGCTACCGAAGAAACCGCCCGACTTTTTACGCAGTTCGCGAAGGTCAAGCCTTAAACGGCAACACATACTTCTGACGTCCGACGGTTCCATATCGGAGTTGATATAGTTGGAAAAATACGGAGTGCCGTATTTTGCGGTCATTTCGAACAGAAGTTTATTGTTCTCCGTTTCAGACCAGTCGAAATCGCGGGTTATGGAATACGTAGGTATAGGATACTGGAATCCTCTACCGTTAGCGTCGCCTTCTATCATTATTTCGATAAAGGCTTTGTTTACCATAGCCATTTCTTCTACGCAGTCTTTGTACTTAAAGTCCATTTCCTTTCCGCCGACTATCGCGTTCATTTCGGCAAGGTCGTTGGGAACTACCCAGTCGAGCGTGATGTTCGTAAAAGGCGCTTGCGTACCCCAGCGTGACGGAGTGTTCACGCCGTATATAAACGACTGAATACATTGTTTTACTTCTTTATAAGAAAGATTATCCACTTTTACGAACGGTGCGAGATAAGTATCGAAAGACGAGAACGCCTGCGCGCCCGCCCACTCGTTCTGCATTATACCGAGAAAGTTCACCATCTGGTTGCATAAAGTAGATAAATGCCCCGCGGGAGAAGAAGTGATTTTTCCGGGCACGCCGCCGAGACCTTCTTTAATTAGTTGCTTTAAAGACCAGCCCGCACAATAACCCGTAAGCATAGAAAGGTCGTGAATATGAATATCCGCGTTCCTGTGTGCGTCGCCTATTTCGTCGTCGTATATCTCGGACAGCCAGTAGTTGGCGGTTACCGCGCCGCTGTTGGAAAGAATAAGCCCGCCGACCGAATAGGTTACGGTAGAATTTTCCTTAACGCGCCAGTCCGCTACTTTAAGATAGTCGTCAACCACCTTTTTATAGTCTACGATGGTATCTTTTATGTTGCGGACTTTTTCACGCTGTTTGCGGTATAAAATATAACTCTTTGCCACTTCTACGTAGCCCGCCTGAATAAGAACGACTTCAACGCTGTCCTGTATATCTTCTACGCTTATAACGTTGTCTTTAATCTTCTTGCTGAAATCCGCCGAAACGCGAAGCGTAAGCATATTGAGTATATCCGCCGTGTAATTGACCTGTTTGGCGTTGAACGCCTTAGTCAGCGCGGTAGTAATTTTAGACATATCGTATTCAACGAGTTTGCCGTCTCTTTTCCTTACCTGAAACATAAAATTATCCTCCGTTTTCTTTGATTGTAGATTGAACGCTCTTACTATATCATATTTGTTTTTTACTTGTCAACCGTTTACAATATTTTGTTATAAAAATTTTTACGACACACAATATATTGTGGTTTTGCATAAAAAGAAGTCCGCAAAGCAATATCTTTGCGAACTTCTCCGTCGTAACTTAAAATCTATATATGCCTTATTGCAGAAAGAGTTTTTTGAACAGTAACACCCATACAAGATCTATCCAGCCGAAAACGATACCAGAAGGGATAGTAACAAGGATACAGATGATAAGTCTGATAAGTCCGCCTTTCTTGGCGAAAGTCGACCATCTTACCACGATTTCCGTAATCCAGTTTACGCCGGGAATAAAAAGCAAGAGAATCTGCACTAAACGGCTCTGTTTATTAAACCAAGTCATAAAACGACCTCCGAAAATTAAGTTATAAATATTATATCATTTAAAAAGGAAATTGTACACGAAAACGAAAAAATTTATTTTATAAAACTTTTAAAAAAAGTGAAAATAAACTTGCTTTTTTTTTGAAAATATAATATTATAGAAAACGGACTCACGGAGAGGTGTCAGAGTGGTCTAATGTGCCCGCTTGGAAAGCGAGTATAGTGAAAGCTATCGGAGGTTCGAATCCTCTCCTCTCCGCCAAAACCGCTATCAGGTCTATTCCCCCTGAAAGCGGTTTTTTATTTTCTATATCTTAACAAATAAATATAAAAGTCGCCCCTGAACGACGACCGAATCGGTCGTCGTTCAGGGGCGGTATAAATACCCCGTATTAAATAGTTTAATCTGATTTTTTCTGTTATTTTGAAAAAATTTATTTCAAATTAAATTTCAGAACGCGTGCGTACATACTCGTGCCGTACGGGAAAAACCCGACTGCAAACTCGCCGTTTCTTAATTTGACTTTTTTGCCGTTGTCAAGCCACGACGCTCTTTTTACGGGCGCGTTTATCTTTACGGTCTTTTCCTTTCCTCCCGCCTGAACGTTCGGATCCGCGCTCATAGAAACGTCTTTTATTATCGCGTAATAATCGTCCCCCGCTTTTACCACGTCAGCGTTTTCGGCGGTAACTTCGCACGGCTTTATATCGTAGATAAAATTCTTATTATATCTTATCCATTTGCCTATTTCTTCAAGGATTCCGCGGTCGATTGCTTTAAGCGTTCCGTTGCCCGTAGGTCCGACGTTCAATAAGAAGTTACAGCCGTATTTCCTGCAATCGATAAGGTTTTCTATGAGTTCTTTGACGGATTTATAGCAGACGTCTTTTTTAGCGTAACCCCAATGATCGTTGAGTATCTGGCACATTTCGCCTGCGCGGTGTCTGTCTGAATTATCAACGAACGCGGGTTTGCCCCTTTCAAACGTAACGCTGTCGAGTTCGGGGTGTCCGACTTTTCCGAGTTCAGACAGTCCCGTATTGTTTATAATCATAGCCTGTGGCTGATACTTTCTTATCGTGCCGTAAATTTTGTCTTCCTGCCAGTCGCCGTCGGGTTTATCCCACATTCCGTCGAACCATAATCCGCCTATTTTTCCGTAAGACGTACAGAGAATTTCTATGCTTTTAACGAGATAATCTATATACGCATTAAAGTCGGTACGGTAAGTCGGTTCGTTCCAGTCGAGAAGAGTATGGTAGAAAAACGGCGTAATGCCCTCATTGTTGCACTCGTCCACGAATTCTTTTACAAGGTCTCGCCCCGCCGCAGAGTGAGGCGCGTCAAAATTATTAAGCCCTTTCGTATCGTAAAGAGAAAATCCGTCGTGATGGCGCGCTGTCAGCGTTATATACCTGCAACCCGCTTTTTTTGCGGTGGCGACGAGCGATTTCGCCCAGTCTTTTTTTACTTTGAATTTTTTTGTGAGAGCGTTGTATTTTTCGCCGCTTACTTTGCCCAGACTGTATTCCCATTCGCCCGCGCCGAGAACGCTGTACAAACCGAAATGTACGAAAAGTCCAAACCCTTTTTTCTCAAACTCGTATACGTAATTTCTGTTATCCATAAAATCTCCGAAACGTAAAAAATTAATGCCGAACACGGCGTCCGCTGAAAAACGTTAAAACACATAACCGTTTTTCCGTCTTTAATATATTAAACTATTTTTACGTTCAAATCAATCGTTTTAAGAAGTATTTTTGAAAATAATGGATTAAGAAATTAAAAAAAGTAAAACGTCGTTAAGCAATCAAGTCAGGCAATACTTTCTCTTTTTTTGTTGACGTAATAAATTGCAAGGTCGGCGGTAACGACGGCAAGATTTATGCAATACAAAACAAGCACGTAATTCACGTCGCCGTTTACGACTTTTCCGATTATTCCGGAAACGTAACCTATAATGACGGCGAAAATAAAAAACACGCTCTTTCCTTTGGTCGATTTTGTTTTAATGCTCTGATAAACGGAAATAGGCCAGGACAGTCCGAAACAAATCAGCATAACAATTTCAAAAATTTTCATAATAGTTCTCCTTTCGCAAGTTCCCCTATATTATACGCTTGACAAACGTAAATGTAAAATATATAATTTCTATTGTAATGATAGTTTCAGGCTATCAATGGAGACTGATATGGATATTCAGAAATTAAAGTACTTTCAGACGGTCGCAGAACTCGAACACGTAACGCGCGCTGCGGAAGAACTTCACGTTGCGCAGCCGTCGCTTACCAAAGCAATGCATATTTTAGAAGACGAACTCGGCGTTCCGCTATTTAAAAAGCAAGGCAGACGGGTCGGTCTTACGGAATACGGCATATATTTAAAGAAAAGACTCGAATTGCTTATCCCCGAATTCGACCGTTTGCCCGACGAGATAAACAGACTAAAAAACACGCTGGATAAAACGATTAAACTAAATATTCTGGCTGCGTCTTCTTTCGTTGTGAACGCTCTGATGCGTTACAAGAAAACTCACGAGGACGTGGTGTTCGATTTCGAGCAGAACGACCTGAAAAGCGATTGCGACATTTTAATAACAACGAACGGCGCAAATACTTCAGAAAAAGACGATTACGTTCTGCGCGACGTAAAAAAGGAACATATTTTTCTCGCCGTTCCGAAACAGTCGGTTTACGCAGAAAAGGAAAACGTGAATTTATCCGACGTTAAAAACGAGAATTTCATTATGTTGTCAAACGCGCGGCTTTTCGGGGTTATTTGCAATAAATTCTGCTCCGCCGCGGGATTTACACCCAAAATTCTTTTTGAATCCGACTCCCCTTCCGCCGTACAGAACATTATAAGCACGGGTGCCGGCGTGGCGTTCTGGCCGGAATATTCCTGGGGTAAAATGAAAAACAAAAATATCGCTCTTCTACCCATTTCTTCGCCCGTGTGTCAGAGAGACCTTATCTTTGAACTACGCGACCGCACTCCGAAATCGGAGAAAGCGGAAGAGTTTTATAAATTCTTATTAAAACAGTTTCAAATGCGATAAAATTTTTGCGCATAAAGAACTTATTCGACGACAATTCGGGGTGCGACTTATCGGCGGAGAATTTTTTCTCTATTCTCTTGCATAATGCCTGTCTTTATGCTAAAATAGCCGTAACGAAAAAGCGGCGCTACGCGCTATTTACGGCAAGTTATGTCGAAAGCGTGCAACCCGCCGGATTTAAGGAGATAATAATGAGTAATAACGAAAAGAAACCTTTGCACTTTCTTGTTTTTAAGATATTGGGAATACTCGGAATCATAGCGGCTATTATCGGCATTATATTTACCGTGAAAGGTTTCGGGGAGGACGGCAAAACATTTATGACAGGCGGGTTTTTAACCTGTTTCGGTCTATTTTTCGGTCTGTCCTTTCTTATATTCGGTTTCAGACCCGAAATAGCAAGACTGTCCGCCAAATCGGCAAAATATATTCAACGCGAAACAAAAGAAGATTTAAGCGAAATCGCGCAGACTAACGCCGATATCACGAGCGGCGCGGTTAAAACTACCGCAAGCGCGATAAGAGACGGACTCCGCCCGAAAAAGTTCTGCAAAACGTGCGGAATGGAAATCGACGAAGATTCCGCTTTCTGCAAAAACTGCGGCGGAAAACAGTAAAACCCTTTTTCAATAAACCATATAAACGGCTAAATATGTTTTCTTAAATACTCGCACCCCGCGCGCCCATAAAAGGGCGCGCGGGGTGCGAGTTGTTTTACTGTATTTTTTTTAACCGCGAAAGTCGTTCATCTGTATTGTTTTTAAACCGCGAGAGCCGTTAAGCGGCTTGTTAAACTATTTTATACGCTTTTTCGGGCATTCGCTTTTTGTTTTCGTT
>CAMEHL010000039.1 GCA_945917475.1 uncultured Clostridia bacterium
GTTTGAACCGCCGTACGTTTGCTTGTCGCCGTTACCGTACTCGAATTCAAGTTCCCATTGTTCGCCGTCTAATATATCCGTTCCGAAACGGCGTTCCGAATAAAATCTGCGCCATTCGCCTATTCCGAGCGACTTTAATTGCTCTAAAAACGAAGTTTTGTCCTTAAAGGAAGAAGGAAGATAATCGGAAAAGTCGGTTTCGTTCGATTCGGGTTCGGTATCCGGTTTTCTCGATTCGTCGGTTTTACATATTACCTCATTTCCGATAAACTTGACCACCGTCTGTCTGTATACGCAAGAAGATGCGCTCTCGGTAAGCGTTATCTTTACTATATCGTTTAACCTTGCGTTAAATTTCTCAATTCTTTTTTCCGCAAGTCCGCATTTATATTCTCCGCCGAGTTCTTTGTACCGTGCAATCGCAAGGTTGAGAAAATAACGTTCGCAAGAGTAAAAAGTCATAGTATCGGGACTCATACAGTATCTTTGAATAATTTCGTCCCGAGATAAAAGAAAATCGGGTTTTTCTAACTCGCGTTTTAATCGGCACAGTTTTTTTTTTGACAGTTTATGATTTTCAGAATTTTTTCTTTATCGTCGGTTTCTAATTTTTCGAAGGGTAATGCAATCATTTTTTCTCCTTTTTTCGGCGGCGTAACGTAAAAATGCATTCAAAGCCGTATAGTAATTATACGAATAAATCGAAAATACGGTGTTATGAATAAACGCGGATACGTTACGTCTGCCGTTTATCTGTTTTGCGCTTTCATTATATAACGAATATATGCACGTTTCTGTCATATTTAAAAAAATTTTTGTAAAATGTCCAAAAAAATTGTCATAGTGCGGCAATAAATAAAGGTTGCCGCGGCGTTTATAATTGCGGGCGAGCCGTAATATAATATTATTATGAAATTATCCGAACTGAAAAAAGGGGAAAGCGCAAAAATCGCATATATCGACCTGCCCGAAAAGGAAAGGGACAGACTGAACAGGACGGGGCTCACGGAAGGCGTTGAAATAACTCTTATACGCCGCGCGCCGTTCAGCGGACCGTTGGAATTCAGAACGCGCGATTTTTATCTCGCGCTGCGCGTAAGTCAGGCGGAAAAAATAGAAGTTTCGGCAGGTAAGGCGGAAAATTCGGCGAAAAAGACAGTCGATAGCCGCGTCGAGAACGCGGAAAACGGTGCAGCCTGTAGCCGCGTCGTAAAAAAGGAAATGCGGGGGAGAACGGGAAATTGAAGAATAAATCGGTATGTCTTATGGGAAATCCCAACTGCGGAAAGACGACGCTTTTCAACGCGCTCACGGGGACTTATCAGAAAGTGGGTAACTGGTCGGGAGTTACTACTGAAGCGAAAACGGGCGTTTACAAAAAGGACGGGACGGTTAAAATCGCTGATTTGCCCGGGCTGTATTCTCTGACGGCGCTGTCTAAAGACGAAAAAGCGGTAATAGAATATCTCAAAAAAACCCCGCCCGACGTTATTATAAATGTTATCGACGGAACGAACGCGGAACGCAACCTTTTTCTTACCTGTGAACTCGCGTCGCTGAATATTCCCGTCGTAATTGCGGTCAACTTTGCGGACGACCTTGAAAAGAACGGAATAAAACTCGACGAAAACAAACTGTCCGCGGCGTTCGGGGTGCCCGTAGTAAAGATTTCCGCGCTGAAAAAACTCAATCTCGACGTGCTTATGCAAAAAACCGACGAAGCGCGCCCCGTTAAAACGGGCGCAAAAACCGACGGAGAAAACGGCGGAACGCGCGCGGTTTATTCTTTTATAGAAAACATATTGTCGGGTGTTCTGATAAGAAAAAGGACGAAAGCGGAAAAATTTACGTTAAAAGCGGACAGCGTTCTTTTAAGCGGTTTTTCTGGAGTGGCGATATTCGTGGCAATAATTACCGCCGTGTATTTTCTGTCTATAAAAACGGGACTTTTTCTCGGCGGATTTATACAACGGTTTTTCGGTTCGTTCGGCGAAAAGACGGCGACTACGCTTTTTTCGGTCGGCGCGCCCGAGTGGCTTATATCGCTCGTCGAAAGCGCGGTGTTCGGCGGACTCGGCACGGTAATGGCATTTTTGCCGCAGATTTTAGTGTTGTTTCTGCTTATGACGCTTTTAGAAGAAAGCGGGTATATGGCGCGTGTGGCGTTTCTGCTCGACGGTCTGTTTTTCAGATCGGGGCTGGGCGGCAAATCGCTTATTCCGCTCGTCGTGTCCTGCGGGTGCTCTGTAACGGGCATAATGGCGGCGCGAACCGTTCAGGACGAAAACGAGCGTGTTTCCACCGTCATTTTAGCGCCGTTTATGCCGTGCGGCGCGAAAACCGCGGTGTTCGGCTGGTTTGCGAGCGTGTTTTTCGGCGGAAATCCGCTCGTGGCTGTTTCCCTGTATTTTTTAAGCGTGTTTACGGTCGTCGTCGGAGGGAAAATACTGAAAAGATTAAAACCGTTCAGGGCGCGGGGCGGCGGCTTTATGCTCGAACTGCCTACTCTGCGTATGCCTACGTTAAAAAACGTTACGGCGGTGCTGAAAGAGAAAACGCTCGATTTCGTCGCAAAAGCGGGAACGGTGATTTTCGCGACGTCCGTCGTTTTATGGTTTTTAAATAATTTCGGCGTAACGGGATACGTTGCGGGCGAAATAGAAAAAAGTTTCGTTTACGCAGTCGGAAACGCTCTTAAATACCTGTTTTATCCGCTCGGTTTCGGCACGTGGCAGGCGGCGGTCGCCGTTCTGTCGGGCATTCTGGCGAAAGAAGCGGTTATCGAAACGCTTTCAATCGTATGCGAAAATCAAGCCGCCGTCGCCGCGCTATTTAAAAACGGGTTTTCGGTGTATGCGTTTATGGCGTTCGTGCTGCTTATGCCGCCGTGCGTCGCCGCGCTGTCCGTAGCAAAGCGCGAACTCAAATCGGGAAAGACTTTCGCTTTTATGCTCGTTTTTCAGTTTTTAACGGCTTACGCCGTTGCTTTTACCGTCAATCTTATCGGAATTGCGCTTTCCGCCGCGCCGCGCTTGATTATTACCTGCTTTTTTGTTATAATGATAGCGACGGTTTTCGCGTTAAGCCTTTCCGCGCTTTTCGGCGGTTGTAAGAAATGCGAAAATCGGGGGAGTTGCGCGAAATGTCGGAAAAGAAAACGCAATACGACTATATGAGAGAATCGGACTATACCGAAGAAGACGCTTTTTATCCCGAAGAAATATCGGTGAAAAAATCGGACAGAGAAGAATACTTCGATTATTACGACGATATCAAAACGTCTATTAAAGAAGACTGGTAAATTTTAATCCGCGGTTTTTATTCGGCGGCTTTTTGCCGTTTTTGTTATAAGGTACGATATGCCGCCCGGCGTACTGCGTAATGCGTCCCGCCAAATACAGCCGTCCGCCGCGTTTTTCTTCTGCGGGCGGTTTTTCTTTTTCTCTCCAAAACGATTGCAAAAGAGAACGCATTGTGTTAAAATAGCGGTATGAGTACGGTCGATATCATTACGCTTGCGGTTATTATGATTACCGCGTTGATAGGTGCGGTTTCAGGCTTCGGCAAAGGTCTGAGATTCTTTTCGCGCGGCTGGCTGGGGCGTATTGTTTCAATAATCATCTGCTATTTTATTTTCGGACTCGTGCTGAAAATACCGTTCGTGGAAAATCTTCTGGCGAAGTTCGTCGCTTCGCTCGACGAAACGAAATGGTATCTTAAAATTCTGAAATACATCAGAATAGATTTAATTGTTTTCGCGCTGGTTCTGTTTTTTGCCGTGCAACTCGTCAAAAAACTCGTCGTATCGCTTATTGAGCGCGTTTTCGAAATAAACAACGTGGTAATGCGCGTGATTAACAAGGTGCTGGGCGTGGCTATTTATCTTTTCCTTTTGCTGCTGCTCGTTTTAATCGTGTTCCAGATAGCGTATTATATAAGCGGCGCGGACGGCGCGTTTTACAAGACGTTTCAGGGCAGTCTGTTCGGTCTCGATAAGATATATCTCGACAATCCGCTCAACTCGGTTATCGAAAGCATAAGGTCGGCTTTCGCGAACGGAGACGGAGAGTCGGCGGCGATTGCGCTGCTCGCCGTGTAAAACCGAGCGGAAAAAGCGTTGAAAAATTTTAAAATAAATATTTAAAAAACCTTGAAAAATCGGTTGCAATATTTTTTTCTTTATGATAGAATACATTGCAGTAAGTTTGAAGGAGACTGAAATGAGAGTTCAGGCGTTTAATCCCGTTATATGTCAGACGACGGCACTGCCTTTATCTTCCCGTTTCTCTCTTTTAAATCAGGAATATTTAAAAAATTCGTTTTCGGCGGAGAAGTCCTTTTAAGGACTTCTCTTTTTTTGTACACCCGCCCTGCGGCGTCGGACTTTCGCCCGTTACGCAAGAAAAGCGGCAGAACCTGAAATGCGGCGGGGGTACGGAACGAGTATAAAAAACGCCCGAACGGTAAAGGCGTTGTTTATAAAAAGAAAAAAATTTATTTAACGGAGGTTCACAAATGAACAAGAACGGTTTGATTTACGGCGTAAATGAAAAACCACCTTTCGGCAAAAACCTGCTTTTTGCTGTGCAGCAGTTTTTGGCGATCATCGCGGCTACGATTCTGGTGCCTATCCTTTCGGATTCGACCGGCGTGTATCTCTCGCAGTCTTCCGCTCTTATCGGCGCGGGCGTGGGTACAATCGTTTACCTGCTCTGTACAAAATTCAAAAGCCCGGTATTTTTAGGCAGTTCGTTCGCGTTCATCACGCCGCTTACCACCGCGGTTTCTTACGGCTATTTCGGAATAATCCTCGGCTCGATTTTCGCTGCGCTCGTATACGTGATTATCGCATTGATAGTCAAAGCTGTCGGCGCGGACTGGCTCAATAAGCTTATGCCGCCCGTTATCATAGGACCTACCGTCGCACTTATAGGTCTTTCTCTTTCTGGTTCGGCAATGAATAACCTTATGAACATTGCGGCGAGCAAAGACAACTATAACCTGCTTGCGATTCTCGTCGGTATCGTTACCTTTATGATAGTGGTAATCGCTTCCGTGAAAGGCAGCAAGACGATGAAGCTCTTCCCGTTCGTTATCGGTGTGCTCGGCGGATATCTGCTCGCAACTGCTATAACGCTCATCGGTTATAACGGCTTCGGCTCGGAATATTGCAAACTTATAGACTTCTCTATATTCAATAACGTTAAAGATTTCAAAAACTGGATTCCCAACATAACCTTTATCGGCGCGATAAAGAAGGGAACGGAAGGGGTAGACGGATTTGCGGCAGTGCTTTCTATCTTCGTAGCGTTCGCCCCCGTCGCTCTGGTTGTCTTTGCGGAACACGTAGCCGACCACAAGAACATAAGCTCCATAATCGGCAGAGATCTTCTTAAAGACCCCGGACTTCACAGAACGCTTCTTGGCGACGGCATAGGATCGTTTGCGGGCGCGTTGTTCGGCGGTTGCCCCAACACCACTTACGGCGAATCGGTCGGCTGCGTAGCGATAACCGGCAACGCTTCCGTCTGGACGATACTCACCACGGCAATCCTTTGCATAGTAATCGCGTTCTTCTATCCCGTAATGGTTTTTGTGGAAACGATTCCTTCATGCATAGTCGGCGGCATTTGTATAGCCCTCTACGGATTTATCGCGGTGTCGGGCTTAAGAATGTTTAAGCATGTAGACCTTGACAACAGTAAAAACTTGTTTATAGTCGCGGCGATTTTCGTAACCGGTCTCGGCGGAATATACCTGCAGTTCGGCAAAGTAACCATTTCGAGCGTAGCGTGCGCGCTCATACTCGGAATTATCGTAAACGCGATTCTTAAACCCGCAAAAGCGGAAGTCAACAAAGAAGTAAAATACGACAAAGCGACGGAAGAAAACATGTTTGGCACGCAAGTCGTAGAAGGCAAAAAGGCAGAAGCCAAAACGGAAGAAGCGGCTACCACCGAATCCAAATAACAAACATTTAAAAACAGTTGTTCTTGCCGGATGTATCGTTCGGCAAGAATTTCGGTTTTTATAAGCGTAAAGGGCGTTTCCGTTTTGGCGGTACGTTTTGCAAGAGCGGTTCCTTTTGCGCAGGCTATAATGATAATAAAACAGGAGATATTATGAAAAATTATAAAAACGTTCACATACTCGACCATCCGTTAATCAGACATAAAGTCGCTATAATAAGAAACAAAAACACCGACACAAAACAGTTCAGAGAAGTAATCGGCGAAATAGCCACGCTTATGGCTTACGAAAGCTTTAAGGACGTGCCTACGCAGGAAATAGAAGTAGAAACCCCGCTCGAAACCGTAAAACAGACGATTGTTAAAGAAAACTCTGTCGCAATCGTGCCGATTCTCCGCGCGGGACTCGGTATGGTAGACGGCGTGCTTTCGTTGTTCCCTGCGGCGAAAGTAGGGCATATAGGTCTTTACAGGGACGAAGAAACTCTCGAACCGCAGGAATATTACTGTAAACTTCCTAAGGGAATAGAAGATAAAGTCGTTATGGTAGTAGATCCTATGCTGGCAACCGGCGGCAGTGCCAACGACGCGATAAAAATGCTCAAAAAACGCGGCTGCAAACACATAAAGCTTATGTCCGTCATCGGCGCACCCGAGGGCGTTGAAAAAGTTGCGGAAGCGAATCCCGACGTTGAAATTTACGTTTCCACGCTCGACCGTTGCCTTAACGAAAACGGATATATTCTTCCCGGACTCGGCGACGCAGGCGACAGGATTTTCGGTACGAAGTAAAAATATCCGGAAAATTGAAACCGAAAAAATTTTAAAACCGAAAACAACGGAAAAAATAAATATTTAAAACTAACTCCCCGCGGGCGGCGATATGCTCCCCAAAAGGTTCTTCTAACTTTTGGGTTTACTTCACTTCGTCGCAGGGGAGTTTTTATTATAAACAAGAAAAAAATAAGGTTTTAATAGAATTATTGCGACGGCGTTAATTACGACGAAACGCCGCCTTAAAACGTTGTTTTTTTAAGCAAATCGGACGGTGATAAAATTTTACAAAATGTTATGATTTATCACAATTTATTTGAACAATTTTTACAAATTATGATAAAATTTTTCATAAAAAACTGATTTTCAAAAAAAAATGTTAAAAATTTTCACAAAACATGTGATAAACAGTTGACAAGTCTTTTATCAGGCGTTATAATATAGTCGAAAAATCAAGAAAGGATTTTTCGTAAACGTTACGTCAATCGGTTCATATAATAATATGTATGAATTTCGATAAATTCAAAATAAGCCCGAAACGGCGGGCGAAGGAGGTATATATGAAAAAGTTCTTGAACGGTTGCAAAAAACTGATAGACATTGACTACAATACTTTGATGTTGTTAGAAATGAACAGAATGTACAACAGGTTTTAATGCAGTCTGTCGGTGAATAAAAATCCGACGAAAAGGGTGGCTCTTAAACGCATGGTGCGGTTAAGAGGCTTTTTCTTTTAAAGAGGAATTTAACGGAAACCGCGCCGAATTACCGCCGCGGCGGATTGAAAAGAGATATAAGACTGCTATAAACGGCGGCTGAATTTATAAAACGCGCGGCAGTAACAAAAAAGGCGACGGCAGAACTTATGGATTTAGCCGTTACGGAAAATTCGTAATAAAAATAATGGTCGGTACGCCCTAAAAGTTATTGACGGCTTTCCGTTTTTGGTATATAATAAAAAAAGGTAAAAGTTAAGCGCGAAAACGCGCCGCGCTTTTATCTTTTAATAAATTGAGATAAGGAAGAAAAAATGACGGACGATATTTTAATCGACAGACTCAACGCGCCGACTGCGGAAGAAAGACTTGCCGCGCTCGACCGCGTTTTAGCGGCGGAAACGGAAAAACCCGTCCGCAGAGAAGACGACGCGAACAACCATATTCACACGATATATTCATTCTCGCCCTATTCGCCTACGAAAGCCGCGTATATGGCGTACCGCGCGGGGCTTACTTCCGCGGGAATTATGGATCACGATTCGCTGTCTGGTGCGGAAGAATTTAAAAAAGCGGCTAAAAGGCTCGGTTTAGGTTCTACCTGCGGTGTGGAAGTCAGGGCGAAATTCAATAAAGGGTTCGGTAAGATAAATCACCCCGACCAGGCGGACTGCATTTATATGGCGGCGCACGGCATACCGCTTAATAGCGTAAAAAAATTCAACGAATATCTCGCGTTTTACCGTAACAAACGTTACGAGCGCGACGCGAAAATGTGCGAACTCATCACCGAAAAATACGGCAGATTCGGACTTACGCTCGACTTTAAAAAGGACGTGTATCCTTTAAGCCGTGCCGCGGAAGGCGGCAGCATTACCGAAAGACATCTGCTTTTCGCACTTGCGGTGAAACTCGGGGATAGGTTCGGCAGAACGCAGAATCTTATCGATTTTCTCGAAAACGACCTTAAACTGAAAGTTTCGGATAAGATAAAGGGGTATCTTATCGACGACGGCAATCCGCATTTCTTATACGACCTTTTGGGCGTGCTTAAAGCGGATACCAAATTTTTCTATATAGACGCCGACGAAGAGATGCCCGACTGCGAAGAATTCGTCAAGGTTGCCAAATCGTTCGGCGCGATACCCGCTTACGCCTATCTCGGCGACGTGGGCGAATCTCCCACGGGCGATAAAAAGGCGCAGAAGTTCGAAGACGCCTTTCTCGACGACCTGTTCAGGGAGATAAAAGCCGCGGGTATTCAGGCGATTGCTTATATGCCCACGCGCAACACGCCCGAACAGTTGCAGAGAGTTATGAAACTGTGCCGCGAGTACGGTATGTTCGAAATCAGCGGAGAAGACATAAACTCGCCGCGCCAGAAGTTCGCGTGCGCTGCGCTCGCGCTGCCCGAATACAAGCATCTTATAGATTCTACCTGGGCGCTTATCGGACACGAATACACCGTAAACGAAAAGGGTATAGAATACGGTATGTTCTCCGAACGCGCGGTTGCGGAAACGCCCGACCTTTACGAGCGTATAAAGAAGTTTGCCGAAAAAGGCAGAAAAACGGTCTGACGGAAATCTGAGCCGAAGAAACCGTAAAAACTTAAAAAAAATAAAATTTTAAAATATATTCAGGAGAAAAATTATGGGTGAGTTGAACTTAAAAGGCAAAGTGGCGGTCGTTACGGGCGCGAGTCAGGGACTTGGCGAAGCGCTTGCGATAAGACTTGACAAAGAAGGCTGCAAAGTCGCGGTGTGCGACTTCAATATCGAAGGCGCGAAAGCGGTCGCGGCGAAACTCAAAGAAGCGATTGCAATCCCCGTGGACGTAACCAACTACGAGCAATGCGAAGCGATGGCTAAAACCGTTCTCGACAAATGGGGCAAAGTAGACATACTCGTTTCCAACGCGGGAATAGTTAAGAGCGGCGATATTTACAATCTTACGCCCGCAATGTTCGCGGCGGTAACGAACGTAAACTTAAACGGATATTTCAACGTTGTAAAGGCGTTCGCTCCGTCAATGTTAGAGAGAAAATCGGGCAGCATAATACAGATAAACAGCAAATCGGGCAGAAAAGGCTCGTTCAAGAACGGGGCGTACGCCGCGAGCAAATTCGGCGGAGTGGGTCTCACTCAGTCGCTCGCGCTCGAATTCGCCGAAAGCGGCGTGAGAGTAAACTGCATCTGCCCCGGCAATATGCTTAATTCTCCGTTGTGGGTGAACAGTCTTTTCAAACAGTACGCTGCCAATCAGGGCATAACCGAAGAACAGGTACGCGAAAAATATATAAATCAAGTGCCTATGAAACGTTCCTGCGAATACGAAGACATAGAAAACGCTATGGTTTTCCTTGCGTCCGACTATTCGTCTTATATGACGGGACAGGCGATAAACGTTACGGGCGGACAACAGATGTAAAATCGGGCTGCGCCCGCGCGCCGCGCCGTACGGTAAATTGTTAAACGATAAAAATTTTTCAGGAGATATATTATGAACTTTAACTTAATGCATCCTGCGGAACAGATAGTAATGCTTTTGAGCAGAGTCTATCAGAAAGGTCTTACCACCACTTCGGGCGGCAACCTTTCAGTCAAAGACAGCGAAGGCAATATATGGATTACGCCTTCGGGAATAGACAAAGGCTCTCTCACTGCGTCAGACATCTGTAAAGTTTTACCCGACGGAACCGTCGTCGGCAAATACAAACCGTCCGTGGAACTTCCTTTCCACAAACTCGTTTATAAAACCCGTCCGGACGTGTCTGCCGTTCTGCACGCGCACCCGCCCGCACTCGTCAGTTACAGCCTTATACGTAAAGTACCCGAAACCAACATTATCCCCACCCCGCACGAAGTGTGCGGCGCGGTAGGGATTGCGGAATACGAAGTACCCGGCAGCGACGCACTTGCAAAACGCATAGTCAACAAAATAGACAAGGGATATAACGTCGTTATTATGGAAAACCACGGCGTAATTACCTGCGCGGATAACCTGTTCGAAGCGTTCAAACGTTTCGAAACGCTTAACTTTGCGGCGTCTCTGGGAATTACCGCCGCCACGCTCGGCAACCCCGAAGTCCTTACCGAAGAACAACTTAAAGTATACAGCAGAAAGGGTATGACGACGCTCGGCGAATTTATTCCCACGTCTTTCTCGTCCGAAGAAAGAAAATTGAGAAAGGAAATGTGCACGCTTATTCACAGAGCGTACGATCAGAACCTTTTCACCAGTACGCAGGGTACTTTCTCCGTAAGGCTCGACAACCATTCTTTCCTTATTACTCCTTACGGCGTAGACAGAAAGTATATCGAACCCCAGGATATCGTGAGAATAGAACACGAGTGGAGAGAAGCGGGCAAAACTCCCAGCCGCTCGGTAGAACTGCATAAACGCATTTACGACGAACACCCCGAAATCAACGCCATAACCGTCGCGCAGCCGCGCTATATAATGGCGTTCGGCATAACGCATACGCCCATCGAGAGCAGAACTATACCCGAATCTTATATTTCTATGAGAGACGTTGTGAGAGTACCGTTCGGGACGAACATTACTTCACCCGAAAGCATTTCTCAGGCGATTTCCGAATCTTCGCCCGTCGTTCTCGTTGAAAACGACAGCGTAATCAGTACGGGTAGCACGCTTATCAACGCGTTCGACCGTCTCGAAGTCGCCGAAGTAACCGCCAACACGATAATCCACGCCAAAGCGATAGGCGACATAGTTACTATCACCGATAAAGAAGTGGAAGATATAAACAAGGCTTTCCATCTCAAATAATTTTTTAAGGCGTATAAGGGCGCGTCTTAACGCTACGTTCGGTATTCACGCTCGGTTGTGTACTTCATTGTACACGCCCGTCGCGTTCAACCGACAGTTGCGCTAATCCGCAACCCTTCTCCGCCTTAAAAAAGGCTTGCGTGAAAGTGCGGAGAGATTGTGTTAAAAAGGCGGCGCGTCTTAACGCTACGTAGTTTTCATAGAGATTATTAGTCAGAAATAAAAGTAAAGCACACTATACTTCGTAATTGCGAAACGTAGTGTGCTTTTCTTATCCACAAAAGACGATTGAGTTAAGTTATATTTTCAGC
>CAMEHL010000040.1 GCA_945917475.1 uncultured Clostridia bacterium
ATTTTTTTTCTTTTTACAAGCGATTAGAGAGAATAATTTTAAAACGCAGAAAAAATTGCGCGGTTATCAGGTTGTTTTTTTCTTCCGTTTAGTGTACAATGTATATAATTCGGAAAATATACGCGGCGGCGGGCGGCGTTTTTAACGTCTGCGTATTACGGCGTGTTCTCGCTAACCGACGCGCCGCAAAGACAAATCAACGGGAGATTTCTTATGATATTGCATACCGTATGTTTCAAGTTAAAAAAAAGCGAAAGCGCCAAGAAAGCGACCGAAGTCCTTTTATCTATGCGCGGCAACGTTCCTTCCGCGCTTAAAATAGAAGCGGGCGAAGATATTTTGCACAGCGCACGTTCTTACGACGTGATTTTGCAGGTTACCGTTAAAGACCGCGCCGCGCTCGACGAATACCAGAAAGACGAATATCATTGCGGCGTTGTGAAAAAACACATGCACGCCGTAACCGAAACTTCCGTTGCGGTGGATACGGAGATATGACGGTTAAAGCGATTCTTATCGATATAGATAACACGCTGCTCGACTTTAACGCGAGCGCGGAAAAAGCGATGCGGGACGGCTTTGCGTTTTACGGGCTTTCCTGCCCCGAAAATCTTTTCGGCGTTTTTAAAAAAATCAACGACGGATTGTGG
The DNA here is from genome assembly GCA_945917475.1 of uncultured Clostridia bacterium. GTDB lineage: Bacteria > Bacillota > Clostridia > Christensenellales > Borkfalkiaceae > UBA1259. The sequence goes on from CAMEHL010000040.1 coordinate 651, forward strand.
CTTAAAATAGAAAAAGGCGAAATGACGCGCGCCGACCTGCATAAAATAAGGTGGAATACCGTTTTCGGCGAACTCGGCGTTAAGTTCGACGGGGAAATTTTCGAAAAGACTTTTCTCGGTAATCTTCACGATTGCGCCGTGCCCGTAGTCGGGGCGGAAGATTTGCTGAAATATCTGTCGGCAAAATACCCCGTATACGCCGCGAGCAACGCTTTTTACGAACAACAGGTGCATCGGCTTTCCGTTTCGGGACTTTCGCCGTACATAACCGAACTGTTCGTGTCCGAAAAAATAGGGTTTTCTAAACCCGACGCGCGGTTTTTCGACAAGTGTTTTGAAAAAATCCCCTTTTCGCCCGCGCAGTCGGCAATGATAGGGGATTCTCTGTCGGCTGATATAGACGGCGGTAAACAATACGGGCTCATAACCTGCTGGTATAACCCGACGGGTATGCGGATTGCCGCGCCCCGCGCCGACTTTATCGTGAACGACCTGTCGGAAATAAAAAGCATTTTTTAAAACGAGCGATTAAAACCGTCTTTAAGGCACGGTGCGTCAGCCCGTCCGCATCAGTCCGTCCGCGGCGGAGCGGCAAAGCGTATGGCGTATAGGCGTAACGCAACGCCCGCGGCGTTGACAAAAGAGTGCGGTGTATGATAAAATAATCGGAACGGAGGTGTGAATTGAGACGGAAAGGCAATTTTTTATATGCGGACAGAACCGTCGTTTCTTCTAAAATCAAAGAAGCGTTTTCTTCCGTTCTGCCCGTAAGCGTAATCGTGCTTATTCTGTCGGTAACGGTCGCCCCCGTGGAAAACGGCGTTATGCTGTCCTTTCTTCTGGGCGTGGCGTTCACCGTGCTCGGGATGGGACTTTTCACGCTGGGCGCGGATACGGCGATGACGCCGATAGGCGAATACGTAGGCACGACCGTCGTCAAGTCTAAAAAACTGTGGATAATATTGCCCGTGTTTTTCGTAATGGGCGTTCTTATAACCGTTTCCGAACCCGATTTGCAGGTTCTGGCGGGGCAACTTAAAGAGACTGTCGATTCGACCGTGCTGATATTTACGGTCGGCGCGGGCGTAGGATTATTTCTCGTCGTTGCGTTTTTAAGAATCGTTTTAAGGGTGAAATTGAAGTATCTACTCGTCGCTTTGTACGCGGCGGTGTTCGTGCTTGCGTTTTTCGTGCCGGATAATTTTATACCGCTCGCGTTCGATTCGGGCGGGGTTACCACGGGTCCCATGAGCGTGCCTTTTATAATCGCAATCGGTACGGGTATCGCGGCGATAAGGAACGACAACGCGGAAGAAGACGGTTTCGGTCTTACCGCGCTATGTTCCGTAGGTCCTGTTTTAGCCGTTATGATTCTGGGCATAATATTTAAGCCTGAAAATTTCGTCTTGTCCGGGCCGCTCGTTCCGGATACGTCTGATTCGCGCGGGACGGCGGTATGGTTTATTTCCGCTTTCCCGACTTATCTCAAAGAAGTCGCGCTCGCGCTTCTGCCCGTTATCGGAATGTTTTTTATAGTAAAGATATTCGGCGGCAAGGGCGGAAAAACGGAGTGTTTCAGAATTCTCGCAGGTTGCGTTTATACTTACGTCGGACTCGTTGCGTTTCTGGTCGGCGTGAACGCGGGGTTCTTGCCCGTCGGCTACTATCTCGGCGAGAAAATAGGCGCGCTGTCTTATAATTGGATTGCCGTTCCCGTCGGAATATTGCTCGGCTTTTTCGTGGTGGCAGCGGAACCCGCGGTACACGTTCTTACCGTACAGGTGTACGAAATTACTTCGGGCGCGGTGCCTAAAAAGGCGTTGTCCGTCGCGCTGATGGCGGGCGTGGCTCTTTCGGTGGGGCTCGCGATGCTCAGAATTTTACTGCATATTTCCATTATGTATTTCCTGATACCCGTATATGCCGCCGCGCTTATACTTACGTTCGTCGTACCCGATATATTCACCGCGATAGCGTTCGACTCGGGCGGAGTCGCGTCGGGCGCGATGGCTACGGGCTTTATTATGCCGCTCGCGCTGGGACTGTGCAACGCCGTCGGAGGAAACCCCGCGACGGAAGGGTTCGGCGTGGTGGCGTTCGTCGCGATGACGCCGCTGATTACCATTCAGATACTCGGTCTTATATATAAGAAAAAGACGCTCGCGCTTAAAAAACGGGCGGAAAACCCCGAACCCGAACGGGAAGAAATTATGGATTAGGAGAAAAATATGCTGGGAGCGAAATATTTTATCGTCGTAACGCAGAGAGAGTACGCCGAAAGATATCTCGGTTATCTGCGCGAACAGACACGTGCGGCGGTGTTATATAAACTCGTGAACGGTACGGCGACAGATACCGCTTTAAACCGCATGGGGCTTGAAAAAACCGAAAAGATAATGTTCGAAGGACTGATTCGCGACGAGTGCGCCGCGGAGTTCAGGAAGGGACTTATAAACAGGCTCGACATAAGTTCTGCCGGGAACGGGATAGCGATATTTATTCCCGTGGACGGCATAGGCGGCGAATCGGCAAAAAAATACCTTACGGGCGACGCACCCGTAGCAAAAAGGGAGAGTAATATGGAAGAACGCAGCAGATTTGTACTTATAATCGCTGTTACGGACAAAGGGAATACCGACCTTGTGATGAACGCGGCGAGAAGCGCGGGCGCGTCGGGCGGGACGGTAGCGAAAGCGAAAGGCACGGGCGCGGAAATCGCAAAATTCTTCGGGATATCCATTACCGAAGAAAAGGAAATGACTTATATCGTGGCAAAGCGCGAATCGCGCGACGATATTATGCGCGCGATAATGGAGAAAGCGGGGCGGGATACGCCCGCGCACGGCGTTACCTTTTCTCTGCCCGTAGACGACGTTGCGGGGATAAGGAGTCTCGAAGACTGATATGAACGACGAAATAAAAAACGACGGCGCGAATTACAGAACGGAACTGTTAAAGAACGGCGCGATAGCGTTCGTGCCGAGCGGAAACAGTATGTGGCCGATATTAAAAAACCGCAAACAGTCGGTAATAGCCGTTAAAAAGACGGAGAAACTACGCAGGTTCGACGTCGCCCTGTACGAGCGCGACAACGGCGCGTTCGTGTTGCACAGGGTAATGAAAAGCACCGATTACGGATACGTCATCTGCGGCGACAGTCAGTTCTCGCTCGAAAAGGTGAGAGAAGATCAGGTTTTCGGCGTAATGTCGGGTTTTTACAGCGGGAAAAAATTCGTCTCGTGCAAAGACGAAAAATACGCGGCGAAAGTGGAAAAGTGGTACGGCCGCCCGACTTTGAGAAAGATAAGGCTTAAATTTTTTTACTTCCGTTTAAGGATAAAAGGTTTTATAAAAAGGGTTATTAACAAACTTACGGGCGCAAACAAAAACCGCGCCGACGCGTAACGGTTTTAAGGAAACGATTATGGAATATCTCGAAATTATAGGCGAAAAAGCGAAGCGGGCGAGCGAAAATCTCGCCGTTCTTAAAGAAGAAACGGTAAACGCCGCGCTCGAAAGGGCGGCTGCGCTTATCAGAAAAGAATCCGCATACATAAAAGCCGAAAATGCCAAAGACTTAAAAAACGCGCAAGAAAAGGGGTTGTCCGCGGCGTTTATCGACAGGCTTGCCGTTACCGATAAGGTGATAGAAAGCGTTGCGGTCGGCATAGAACAGGTGGCGAAACTCACTTCGCCCGTAGGTCGGCTGCTATATTCTTATGAAAACGCGGAACAGGGCATAGACGTGAAGAAAATAGCCGTGCCGTTCGGCGTTATAGGCATAATTTTCGAATCGCGCCCCAACGTGGCGGCGGACGCGTTCGCGCTGTGTTTCAAAACGCGCAACGCCGTGATTTTAAGGGGCGGCAGCGACGCGCTCAATTCAAACGCGGCAATCGTTTCCGTGATAAAAACCGCGCTGAAAGAGACGGGCGTAGACGAGAACGCCGTCGCCCTTTTAACAGACGTTTCGCACGAGACCGCGGCGAAGTTTATGAAACTTAATAAATACCTTGATTTGCTCATTCCGCGCGGCGGCGCGGGACTTATTAAAACCGCGCTCAAAGAAGCGACCGTGCCCGTAATAGAAACGGGGCTTGGGAACTGCCACGTTTACGTGGACGAAAGCGCGGACGCGGAAATGGCGGCGAACGTTATTTTCAACGCCAAAACCCAGCGTTACAGCGTGTGCAACGCGTGCGAATCTCTCGTTATTCACTCGGGCGCGTTAAAATCCGCCCTGCCTTTAATCGCGGACAGGCTCGCCGAAAAACAGGTGGAAATCCGCTGCGACGAACGCTCTTACGACCTGCTGAAAGGCAGACACGGCGTTTCTCGCGCGGGCGAAGAAGATTTTTACACCGAATACGGCGCGCCGATAATCTCGGTAAAAACGGTAGACTCGCTTTCCGCCGCGATTGAACATATCAACAGATGTTCAACTCACCATTCCGAAGCAATTATTACTAAAGACTGTAAAGCCGCGGAAACGTTTCTGAACGGCGTGGATTCCGCCTGCGTGTACTACAACGCGTCCACGAGATTTTCGGACGGGTTCGTGTTCGGTCTCGGTGCGGAAATCGGCATTTCCACTCAGAAACTGCACGCGCGCGGACCTATGGGACTCGAAGCGCTCTGCACGACTAAATACGTCGTTAAAGGCGACGGCGCGGTGAGAAAGTAACCGCCATGACCGATTGCGTTATGACGGATTTCGGTTATCGCGTGATAAGGAGCGGGCGGAAAACGCTCGCCGTGGAAATAAAGGCGGACGGCACGATTACCGTGCGCGCGCCGTACGGCGTTAAGGACGGAAAAATTAAGGCGTTTCTTTCGGAAAAATCCGTATGGATAGAAAAGCACCTTGAAAAATTGCGTTCCTCGCCCGAAAGAGAGAAATTCTCCGCGCCCGAAATAGCGTCGCTCAAAACCCGCGCGAAGCGCGTTTTAAGCGAAAGAGCGGCGTTTTACGCGGACAAGGTAGGGGTTAGTTACGGGAAAATAACGGTGAGAGCGCAAAAAACGCTGTGGGGAAGTTGCACCGCGAAAGGCAATCTTTCCTTTAACTGTCTTTTAATGCTTTTCCCCGAAAGCGTTTACGATTACGTAGTGGCGCACGAGTTGTGCCATATAAAATATATGAACCATTCCCGCGCGTTCTGGCAAGAAGTGGAAAGGGTTATGCCCGACTATAAGGAGCGCAGGGCGTTTTTAAAAAGGAACGGTCGCGGAATCCTTGCGGCGCTGTAAACGGACGTTCCGTTTTTTGTTTTCGTTTTTTAGTTACGATTTTTTTGCACGATTTTTAATTCCCGTCCTGAAAATCTGCGGCAATAATCCGCGGTTTTTCCGCATTTTTTCCGTAACGCCGCCGAACGGGCGGCGAGTTTTTTTGTTTTTTCAGAAAAATCACTCAAAAAAAAGGGTTTTTCGTTTTTACGGCGTATTATTATATGTTAAAACAAAAAAATAAAGGGTAACGACCCGAAAACGCGTCCCGTCGCGGCTCTGTCGTGCGCGACGTATACCGACGGGGAAAACGGTATGAAAGAAAAAACTTTACTCATAGAAGAAAAATTCCTTTCGCCTTACGCCACTAAGTCCAAGGACTCCGCGGGCAGACTGCGCGAAGAACCGCCCTGCCCAATGCGCACCGATTTTCAGCGGGACAGGGACAGGATTATTCATTGCAAGGCGTTCAGGCGGTTAAAGAACAAAACGCAGGTTTTCTTCTCGCCCGAAGGCGACCATTACAGAACGCGTCTTACGCACACGCTCACCGTGTCGCAGGTAGCGAGAAGTATAGCGCGGGCATTGTCTTTAAACGAAGACCTTACGGAAGCGATTGCTCTGGGGCACGATCTGGGGCATACGCCTTTCGGTCATTCGGGGGAGCGTATTCTCGATAAACTTAACCCCGCGGGGTTCAAACACAACGAGCAGTCGGGGCGCGTCGTCGATTTTCTCGAAAACGACGGCAAAGGGCTTAACTTAACGCGCGAAGTGGTGGACGGAATAGTGAACCATAAAAGCAGCGGCAAGCCCAAAACTCTCGAAGGCAAAGCGGTTTCGCTCGCGGACAGAATAGCGTATATAAATCACGATATAGACGACGCGATTGAAGGCGGGTTTATCACTTTTACGGAATTGCCGCAGAACCTTATAAAGATTTTAGGCGACACTTCTTCTAAACGAATCAATACCATGGTTTTGTCGATTTTCCGCGAAAGCGAAGGCAAAAACAAGGTGGAAATGCAACCGGAAATCGCGGAAGCGACGGGAAAACTCCGTTCCTTTCTGTTTGAAAGGGTGTATAACGCCGACACGTTCCGCAGAGAAGAAAGCAAAGCAGAGCGTATGATTACCGCGCTGTACGAATATTACAAGAACCAACCGTCCGCGCTCCCCGATTTTTACAGGGACGAGGCGGAAAACTGCGGTGCGGACACCGCGCTATGCGACTATCTGTCGGGTATGAGCGATACGTTCGTGGTAAAGGAATTTGAGAAACTGTTTATTCCCGACAAGTGGGAACGCTGACGGGCGCGCCCCGTCCGTAACGGCACGGCGGAACACCCACGGCATAATAGCGGCGCGACAAATAAAACGGAGCAGTTTAATCCGCAAGCGAGCGGAAAGGATAAAGAAAGCGGAAAGAAAAAGGAACGGTCGATGAAAGGGTACGACGTTAAGTTCATTGACGAACTTAAAAACAAAAACGACATCGCGGACGTGGTGGGAAAATACGTTCAGTTAGAACGCAAGGGCGGCAACTTCTGGGGAAGATGCCCCTTTCACCACGAAAAGACCGCGTCTTTCTGCGTCAACCCGCAAGGTCAGTTCTATTACTGTTTCGGTTGCCATAAATCGGGCGACGTAATCAGTTTCGTACGGGAAATTGAATCGCTCGACTTCTCCGACGCGGTTAAGTTTCTCGCCGAACGCGCGAAAATGCCCCTGCCCGACGTGAAATACGACGACGAGCAGGTGAGAGAACAGAAAAAACGCAGAGACCGTCTGCTCGCGCTACTTAAAGACGCCGCTTTGTTTTACGCGCATAACCTGCGTTCGGCGGGCGGCGCGAAGCACGTCGATTATATATTTAAACGCAAAATCACGGGCGAAACCGCGCTCAGATTCGGACTCGGCGCGTCGCTCGACTTTAACGGATTGCCCGCGTATCTTAAAAGCAAAGGCTATTCTTATGAAGAGATGGTCGCGGCGGGCGCGGTGGGCGAAAAGAACGGCAGGTATTTCGACTGGCTGGGCGGCAGACTGATTATTCCCGTAATAGACCGTTTCAATAACGTTGTGGCGTTCGACGGCAGAAGAATAGACGACGGGAAAGAACAAAAATATATCAACACGCGCGAGACGGCGGTGTTTTCAAAAGGCAAAACGCTGTTCAATATAAACAACCTTAAAAAGGTCAAGAACGAAAAGGGACTCACCGACGTCATAATAGTCGAAGGGCATCTCGACGTTATAACGGTGTCGCAGGCGGGCTTTCCCAACGTGGTGGCGAGTATGGGCACGGCTCTTACCAAAGATCAGGCGCGCGTTTTAAAACGCTACACGGACAAGGCGTATATCAGTTATGACGGCGACTTTGCCGGGCAGAAAGCGACCGTGCGCGGGCTTGAAATTCTTAAAGACGAAGGTATGGACGTCAAAATCGTGTCTTTGCCCGACGGCAAAGACCCCGACGACGTGATAAAAACGGAAGGCGCGGACGCTTACCGCGGATATATCGCGAACGCAATGCCGCTGATAGATTTTAAGTTGCAGGTTATAAAGCGCGCGTTCGACCTTAACACGGCGGACGGAAAGAGAAAATATGCGTCCAACGCCGTCAGAATAATCAGAGAAAGTCCGTCCCCCGCAGAGCAGGAAGACCTTTTAAAGACCGTGCGCGAAGCGACGGGGTACACTTTCGAAACGTTAAAGAGAGAACTTTACAGCGAGCAGGCGGAAAGTCGGGAAACCCCCGCGCCCGCGCTTACGCTCGCGAGAGAGTCGGGCGATAAGGAAATCACGGCGGCACGGTTCGTGCTGTACGCGTTTTTGTTCGCGAAACGCTATACCGAAGACGCAGATTTAGAAGAACTCGAATTCACTTCCGCGGCGCACGCCGCGATTAAAAACTATATTCTCGAAAAAACCGAACGGGGCGAAAAGCCCAATTTTACCGACCTTTACGAAGCGTTGCCCGAAGAATACGGCGAAGAGCGCGACAGAATCGCGGGGATGGAAACCGACGGGCGCGTGTCGGGCAATAAAAGGTTCGACGAAGCGGTATATTTCGAGGATTGCGTGAGAACGCTTAAAATCGCCGCGCTCGGAAAGCGAGCGGAAATGCTTGCGTCGAGATACAGGGCGGAGACGGACGAGACGGAAAGGAGAAAGGTCGCCGCCGAATTAAACGAAGTAACCGCAAAGAAAAATCTTTTATCGGGCAGATAAAAGCATAAGATAAAAGCATAATAAGACGGTCGGAAAAAAAGGAGTAAACGATACGGTTATGGAAGAAAAGAAAGAATTAAACACCGAAGCGCAGACGACGGCGAAAGAAGAAAACGAGAAACTCAGCGAAGAACTGAAAACTCTCGTTTCGGACATCGTAATCGAGTTCAAAAAGAGCGGCAGTATGACGACCGCTCAACTTCTCGATAAACTCGAAAAGTACGACGCGGGTCCGAACGACATAGAAGAAGTGTATAAAATTCTCGAGAGTTCGGGTATTCAGGTAATAAACGAATACGAGCGGGACAAAGAATTTTACGACCAACTCTTGCAGGAAGTCAGTATGGACGACCCCGTCAAGATGTACTTAAAGGACATAGGCAAAGTTCCGCTGTTGCAGCCCGACGAAGAAACCGAACTCGCCAAGCGTATGATTGACGGCGACGAAGCGGCGAAAAAACTTCTTTCCGAAGCGAATTTAAGGCTCGTCGTTTCAATCGCTAAACGGTATATGGGCAGGGGTATGCAGTTTCTCGACCTTATTCAGGAAGGAAATTTAGGGCTTATGAAAGCGGTGGAAAAATTCGACTACCAGAAAGGGTTTAAGTTTTCCACTTACGCGACCTGGTGGATAAGACAAGCCATAACCCGCGCGATAGCGGATCAGGCGAGAACGATAAGAATCCCCGTGCATATGGTGGAAACCATAAACAAACTCGCGAGAGTGTCGCGCAGGCTTTCGCAGGAACTCGGCAGAGAACCCACTCCCGAAGAAATCGCCGCAGAACTCGGAATTCCCGAAGACAGAGTGCGTGAAATTCAGAAGATAGCGCAGGACCCCGTGTCGTTGGAAACGCCTATCGGCGAAGAAGAAGACAGCCACCTTTCCGACTTTATAGAAGACGAGGGCAGCACCGCCCCGACGGACGCCGTTTCGTTCACTATGCTTAAAGAACAACTTTTAGGCATTCTCGACACGCTCACCCCGCGCGAAGAAAAGGTTTTAAGACTCCGTTACGGACTTGACGACGGCAGACCGAGAACGCTCGAAGAAGTGGGTAAAGAATTCAACGTTACGCGTGAACGTATACGTCAGATAGAAGCGAAAGCGCTCCGTAAACTCCGCCACCCCAGCAGGAGCAAACGCTTGAAGGATTTTATAGATTGAAAGACCGTATAAGAGAGCGCATAGAAGAAATAACGTCTGTCATTCCCCGCTGCAAAGTGTTTGCGGACGTGGGTTGCGACCACGGTTACGCCGCGGAGAAAGCGTTAAAGAGCGGCAGGTGCGAAAAAGCGGTCGTGTCGGACGTGAGTGAAAAGTGCCTTATGAAAGCGCGTTCGCTCCTATCGGATTATATCGCGAAAGGCAGGGCGATAGCTGTGCTGTCGGACGGATTTAAAAATCTTCCCCCGTGCGACGTCGCGCTTATAGCGGGTATGGGCGGAGAAGAAATAGCGAAAATTATTTCGGATGCGGCGAAAGACGGATACGTTCTTCCCGAAACGCTCGTTCTTCAACCAATGAAAAACGCCGACAAGGTGCGCGCGCTTTTGGCGGAAATCGGTTACAGGCTTGAAAAAGATTATCTTTTTTACGTCGGAGAAAAATATTATTTTCTCATAAAAGCGGTGCGCGGCGCGGACGTTTTGAGCGACGAAGAAAGGGAATTCGGCAGAACCAACGTGAACGAACTTCCGCCCGATTTTATAAGATACGTTAAAGAAGAACTGAGTAAATTCGCGCCGATTTCGGCACAATGCGGCGAAACGGGCTGCGGCAGAGAAAAAATAGACGATAAAATTAAAAGGTTAAAAAAATATGTTGACTCTTGACGGCTTTTTCGAGATACTCGATAAAAGAGCGCCGATTGCGCTCAGCAGAAAACTCGTGGAACAGGGCGATTACGACAACAGCGGCATTATAATGCACAGCCGCGACAGTGTAGAGCGCGTTCTTTTCTCTCTCGACCTTTCCGCGGCGGCGGTAAAACGCGCGGGAACGCTTAAATGCGACACGGTGGTAACGCATCACCCCGCCATATACACGCCGATAAAAAGCCTTAAAAAAACGGACGATACGAGAGCGTTGCTCGCGGCGGCGAAACGCGGGTTTAACGTTATATCTATGCATCTTAATCTCGACGTGGCAGACGGCGGCATAGACGCGTCGCTGATGCGTGCGCTCGGCGGCGAGAAATATCGGCTTATCGACACGCTTTCGGGGCATAACGGTTA
>CAMEHL010000041.1 GCA_945917475.1 uncultured Clostridia bacterium
CTCAAACTTCTCGGTTCTTCCTGCGACTGGTCGAGACTCGCGTTCACTATGGACGAGAGATGTTCCAAAGCGGTTAAAGAAGTATTTGTTAACCTTTACGAAAAAGGACTTATTTACCGCGGAGACAGGATTATAAACTGGTGTCCCGAATGTAAGACCGCGCTTTCCGACGCGGAAGTGGAGTACGAAGAAGTTGACAGCAATTTGTGGTATATCAAATATCCCGTAAAGGGAACGGACGAATACCTTACCGTCGCTACATCGAGACCGGAGACTATGTTCGGCGATACGGCGGTAGCGGTCAACCCCAAGGACAAGAGATATAAAGCGCTCGAAGGAAAAACGCTGATACTGCCCGTATTAAACAAAGAAATTCCCGTCGTTTTCGACGAATACGTAGAACTCGAATTCGGTACGGGCGCGGTTAAAATCACGCCTGCGCACGACCCCAACGACTTCGAAGTCGGTTTAAGACACAATCTGCCCGTAATAAGAGTTATCGACGACGCGGGAGTTATGAACGAAAACGCGGGCAAATACGCCGGCATGGACGCGCTCAAATGTCGTGAAAAGGTCGTGGAAGAATTAAAAGAAGCGGGATTGCTTGAAAAAATCGAGCCGCTTCATCACAACGTCGGTCATTGTTACAGATGTCATCACGTCGTCGAACCCGTTGTGTCCAAACAATGGTTCGTAAAAATGCAGCCGCTCGCCGAACCCGCTATCGACGCGGTCAGGAAAAAGAGCGTAAAGTTTATTCCCGACAGGTTTTCTAAAGTGTATTTCAACTGGATGGAAAACGTGAGAGACTGGTGTATTTCGCGCCAACTCTGGTGGGGACACAGAATACCCGCGTATTACTGCGACGACTGCGGCGAAATGACGATAAGCAAAGAAGACGTGAAAGTGTGTCCCAAATGCCGCGGAACGCATATCCGTCAGGACGAAGACGTGCTCGACACCTGGTTTTCTTCCGCTTTATGGCCTTTCTCTACGCTCGGTTATCCCGAGATGACAGAAGATCTTAAATATTTTTATCCGACGGACGTACTCGTTACGGGTTACGACATAATATTCTTCTGGGTGGCGAGAATGATTTTCTCGGGTTTGGAACATATGAAACGTATTCCGTTTAAGGATGTGCTTATTCACGGACTCGTGAGAGATTCGCAGGGCAGAAAAATGAGTAAGTCGCTCGGCAACGGAATAGATCCGACCGAGATTATTTCCAGATACGGAGCAGATACTTTAAGATTTTCTTTAATCAACGGCGTTGCCGCGGGCAGCGATATGAGGTTTTCCGACGAGAAGATAGAAGGCGCGCGCAACTTTATGAATAAAATATGGAACGCGTCCCGTTTCGTTCTGATGAACGCGGAAAACAGGAAAATTTCAGATATTAAAGGCTGTAAACTCACCGCCGCCGATAAATGGATAATCACCAAACTGAACAAAACGGTTAAAGAAGTAACCTTAAATATGGAAAAATACGAAATGGGCGTCGCTCTTGCGATTCTTTACGATTTCGTATGGAGCGATTTCTTCGACTGGTATATAGAACTTACCAAACCCGTGCTGTACGGAGAAGACGATAAGAAAGCGGACGACACGGTGAGCGTGCTTATATACGTTCTCGAAAACGTCGTGAAACTTCTGCACCCGTTCGTTCCTTTCATAACAGAGAAAATATATACGAGTATTCCCGAGACGAAGGGTTCGGTTATGGTTTCCGATTTCCCGAGATACAACGCAAGGCTTAACTATTTTGCGGCGTTCAAAGAAATCGAAACGATAAAGGAAATAATAAAAATCGTGAGAAACGTTAAAGCGAAATCGGGTGCGGCTCCGTCAAAACGCGTTACGCTTTACTTGATAACCGAAAATCCGAAACCCGTTAAAAACGGCGGCGTTTATATAGAAAAACTTGCGGGTGTTTCCGAAATAAAGTTCATTGCCGATAAATCTTCGCTCGACGAGAAAGTCGTTTCGCAGGTAACGAAAGACGCAGAACTCTTTATTCCGCTCGGAGAACTCGTGGACTTTGGAAAAGAAATTGAACGTTTAAGCAAAGAACTTGCAAACGTAGAAAACGAAATCGCGCGAGCGAGCGGTAAACTCTCGAATAACGGTTTTCTTGAAAAAGCCCCCAAAAATCTCGTGGACGCGGAGCGCGAAAAACTGAACAGGTTTATAGATATGCGCGATAAACTTAAAAAACAACTCGAAAGTTTAAAATGCGATTGACGGCATATTATGAAGCAAATATAAAATCAGAATAAGATAAATGGAAAAAGTTCTGCCTTTGCGGAACTTTTTCTTTATTTTACAAAAAAATTACAGAAAATGGAAAAAAGCATATTGACAACGGCGAATATTTATATTATTATATTATATAGTAAATATATAGAGTTTACAAATCAAACATAAACGAACAGGAGTTATTTATGGCTAAAATCAGCAAGGTGAGAAAAGAACAGTTGAGAATAAGATTCGATTACAATAATATGATGTCCGATTTTATCGGTGAAGAACAGGGCTTCACGTTAAGAGATATCGCGGCGAACAAAAAACTCGTTGATAAAGCATTTAAAACCGTTTCGGCTAATCGCGGAACGGGTATGATGGGCTGGACGGAACTTCCTTACAATCAGGCGGAAGTGGTGGAAGATATTATTGCCACCGCTAAAAACATAAGAAAGAATTTTGAGAGTTTTGTCGTTCTGGGTATAGGCGGTTCTGCGCTGGGACCCACCGCGGTTTTCCAGGCTTTGTGTCATTTAAGACACAACGAATTACCCGCAAAAAGAAGAAAAGCCCCCAAATTTTACGTCGAAGATAACGTTGACCCCGAAAGAATGGCTTCGCTTCTCGATATACTCGACCTGAAAAAGACGATGTTCAACGTCGTAACCAAGAGCGGGGCGACGAGCGAAACTATGTCTCAATATCTTATTATAATGGATATTTTAAAGAGCAAATTCGGAGACAAGGCAAGCGAACACATGATTGCCACCACTTCTTCCGAAAAGGGAAATCTTATAAAAATAGCAAAAGAAGAAGGTCTTAAAACGTTTTATATTCCCGACGGCGTGGGCGGCAGATTCTCCGAACTCTGTCCCGTAGGACTTCTTCCTGCAGCGGTTCTCGGAATAGATATCAAGGCAATGCTTTCGGGCGCGGCGTATATGGACAAACTGTGCAAAACCAAAGATTTAAGGAAAAACCCCGCGCTTATTGCCGCGCTTTTGCAGTATATGTCTATGAAAAAGGGCAAGAATATATCGGTTATGATGCCTTACAGCGACGGATTGCGCTATATCGCGGACTGGTACTGTCAGTTGTGGGGCGAAAGTTTAGGGAAAGCGGAAGACCTGAATGGAAATACCGTATACGCAGGGCAAACGCCTGTGAAAGCGCTTGGCGTTACAGACCAGCACTCGCAGATTCAACTTTACCGTGAAGGGCCGTTCGATAAAGTAATTACTTTAATCGGCGTTGAGAATTTCCGTGCGGAAGTTACCATAAGCGAAGGCTGCAAGGATATACCCGACGTAAATTTCCTTTGCGGACACACTATGAGCGAACTCATAAATTCCGAACGAAAAGCGACGGAATACGCGCTCACTACCGCAAACAGACCCAACTGCACGATTATCGTTCCCGAAATTAACGCTTTCACCGTGGGCGAGATTCTTTACATGTTCGAATTGGAGACCGCCTACGTCGGCGCGATGCTTAACGTTAATACCTTCAATCAACCCGGTGTGGAAGGCGGCAAAAACGCGACTTACGCGCTGTTCGGAAGAAAAGGATACGAAAAAACCAAAGAAGAAATGGACAAAGCCCCTGCTAAAATACAGGAATACGTTTGCTGAAAGAGAATATCGACGTGTCAGATCAATTAAACAACGAAAGAGAAAACCAACTTCCCGTTTATTTGTTTCATCAGGGAACAAATTATAAGGCTTACGACTTTTTAGGCGCGCACTTTGCCGAGCAGAACGGTAAAGCAGGCGTGGTTTTCCGCACTTGGGCGCCAAGGGCGGAAAGCGTTTCAGTCGTGGGCGATTTCAACGGATGGAACGCTTGCAGTAACGTTATGGCAAGAATAAGCGAAGGCGGCGTTTATGAAACTTTCGTTGAAAATCTTTCTGAATTCGATTTGTATAAATTCGCGGTAAAATCAGACGGACGAACCGTCTTAAAGGCAGACCCTTACGCTTTTCACGCGGAAACTCCGTCGGGAACGGCGTCTAAAATTTATTCTCTCGACGGGTACGAGTGGCACGACGGCGAATTTGTTTCGTCAAGAACACGCCCGTACGACAAACCGATAAATATTTACGAAGTCAATCTCGCTTCCTGGAAAAAACACGAAAACGGCAATTATTATACTTATCGTGAACTTGCCGCCGAACTTGTGGATTACGTCGTCGATATGGGCTATACGCATATCGAGTTGATGCCCGTTTCCGAATATCCTTTCGACGGTTCGTGGGGTTATCAGGTAACGGGATATTACGCCGTTACGTCCCGTTTCGGAACACCCAAGGACTTTATGTATTTTATCGACCGTTGCCACGAAAAAGGAATTTCGGTAATTATAGACTGGGTTCCCGCGCATTTCCCGAAAGACGAACACGGATTATACGAATTCGACGGTCATCCTTGCTATGAAAATCAGGGCTGGGACAGAAAAGAACATAAGATGTGGGGAACGCGCATTTTCGATTTTGGCAGAAACGAAGTGCAATGTTTTCTGATATCCAACGCAATGTTCTTTTTTGAAAAATACCACGTGGACGGATTGCGAGTTGACGCGGTTGCGTCTATGCTTTATCTCGATTATGACAGAAAACCGGGAGAGTGGATACCCAACGAGAACGGCGGTAATTACAATTTACAGTCGATAGCGTTTTTGAAAAAACTTAATTCCGTCGTTTTCGGGAACTTCCCGTACGCGCTTATGATTGCGGAAGAATCCACTGCGTTTCCGCTTATAACCAAACCCGTGAACGTCGGCGGGCTGGGCTTTAATTTCAAGTGGAATATGGGCTGGATGAACGATACGCTGTCTTATATGCAGACAGACCCGTTTTTCAGGTCGGGAGCGCATAATAAAATAACTTTTTCAATGTATTACGCTTTCAGCGAAAATTTCGTTCTTCCCGTATCGCACGACGAAGTTGTTCACGGCAAAAAATCGCTGCTTGACAAAATGCCCGGGGACGTTCAGACGAAATTTGCTAATCTGCGCGCTTTTACGGCGTATATGTTCGCTCATCCCGGCAAGAAACTCAATTTTATGGGTAGCGAGTTCGGGCAGTTCAGAGAATGGGATTATAAGAGCGGAATAGAGTTTTTTATGCTTAAATTCGACCTTCATAAAAAACTTTGGCTGTTCAATAAATATATTAACCGTTTGTATAAAAATTCGCCCGCGTTGTATAAAAAAGAAGATTCCTGGGACGGATTTGAATGGATTTCCGCAGACGAGCGGGATAACAACGTTATTTCTTTTATCAGAAAGGACGGAACGGGCAAAGAAACGGTAGTTATAATAAATTTTTCGGGTAACGTATATACTAAATACCGACTCGGTTTGGAAAAAGGGGAATACAGACTCGTGCTTAATACCGACGATAAGAAATTCGGCGGCAGCGGCAAGGTTAAAGGCAGAACTTTCAGAACGGTAAGGAGAAAGGCGCACGGAAAGCCGGATTCCATATCGTTTACCATACCGCAATTTACGGGACTTTATTTTGAGAAAATATAAGCGACAAGGAGCGTTATATGATAAGAAAAAAGAAATGTATAGCAATGTTGTTGGCGGGCGGTCAGGGAAGCCGCTTATACGCTTTGACGAATAAAATCGCAAAACCTGCGGTTTCGTTCGGCGGGAAGTACAGAATTATCGACTTTCCGCTTTCTAACTGCGTAAATTCCGGTATAGACACCGTCGGGGTTTTAACGCAGTATCAGCCTTTGGTTTTAAACGACTATATAGGCAACGGTCAGCCGTGGGATTTGGACAGAGCGTTCGGCGGAGTACATATTCTTTCTCCGTACCAGGGAAAGCACTCGTCCGACTGGTATAAAGGCACGGCAAACGCCATTTATCAGAATATTCATTTTATAAAGCAGTTTGACCCCGATTACGTTCTCGTTCTTTCGGGCGACCACATTTATAAAATGAACTATTCTATGATGCTCAATTTTCATATATTAAACGACGCGGACTGCACTATCGCCGCGATTAACGTTCCCAAAGAAGAAGCGTCAAGGTTCGGAATCCTTAACACGGAAGAAAACGGCGTAATTTACGAATTCGAAGAAAAGCCGAAAAAACCTAAATCTACGCTCGCGTCGATGGGCATTTATATCTTCTCCGCGAAAAAACTGTATAAATATCTCGAAGAAGACAATAACGATCCGACTTCGTCTAACGACTTCGGTAAAAACATTTTACCCAAGATGCTCGCCTGCGGCGAAAAAATGATGGCTTACGAATTCAAAGGCTACTGGAAAGACGTGGGAACGATAAACTCGTTATACGAAGCGAATATGGACTTGTTAGGAGATAAACCCAAGTTCGACGTGTCCGACACTTCCTGGAAGATTCAGTCGAGAAGTCCGCTTGCGCCGCCGCAATATCTGGGAGAAGACGCTAAATCAGTCAACAGCATTATTATGTCCGGCTGCGAAATTTACGGAACTGTTGAAAATTCCGTTCTTGCCAGCGACGTAATAATCGGTAAAGGAGCAGTAATTAAAAACAGTATAATTATGTCAGACACAACGGTTGGCGAAGGGGCGAAAATAGAGTATTCTATTATAGACGAGCGCATAAATATCGGCAAAAACGCCATAGTCGGAGAACCTGAATCTTCGGGCAAAGGAATCGCCGTTCTCGGCAGCGATATAAAAGTTGAGGAAGGTGCGTTTATAGAAGGCGGAAAAATAATAGATAAAGATTTTAATAAGGGGGGTAAATAATATGAGAGCGGTAGGCATTATTTTCTCGAATATTCACGATAACAACGTTCCCGAACTCGCAAGGATAAGAACGCTCGGTTCTATACCGTTCGGCGGCAGGTACCGTCTTATTGATTTTCCTTTGTCAAATATGGTAAATTCGGGTATTGATACCGTAGGAATAATCACGAAAAGCAATTATCAGTCTCTTATGGATCACGTGGGGAGCGGTAAAGACTGGGATCTTGCCCGTAAAGACGGCGGCGTTATCATTTTACCGCCGTTCGGCGATTTGGAAAGCAGTTCTCTTTATAACTCCCGTCTCGAAGCCCTTAAAGGCATAACTAATTTTCTGTTCAGGGCGGACGAGGATTACGTTGTTATGACCGACTGCGATTCGATTTGCCGTCTCGATTACAACGAAATAGTCGAATACCATATTAGAAACCGCGCGGATATAACGCTCGTTTATAAAAACAGGGTTGCCGAAGCGGGCGAAGATAAAGAAACCACGTTTGACCTTACGGGCAATAAAATAACATCGGTAAATTATAAGGCAAAACTGAGCGGAGACGTTCCCGCAAACGTGTTTATGAACGTTTTCGTTTTGAAAAGGTCGCTTCTTCTCAATATCGTTTTAGACAGTATTTCGCATAACAAAAGTCATTTTATCGCTGACGTTGTTGCCGCTAACCTTAAATCGATGAATATTGTCGGTTACGAACACAAAGGATTTTACGCCGGTATAAAATCGTTGCAGGCTTATTACGAAAGCAATCTCGCTTTACTCGACCCGAAAGTGAAGTTCGAAGTTTTCGGCGACAGGAGCGTGTTTACTAAAATCAGGGATTCCGCGCCGACGAAATACGGTAATTCGGCTATCGTTAAAAACTCGCTTATCGCCGACGGTTGTGTTATAGAAGGCGAAGTCGAAAACAGCGTTATTTTCAGAAACGTAAAAGTTGGCAGGGGGTCTGTCGTCAGAAACAGCGTCGTTATGCAGAACACCGTTCTCGGAGAAAACTGTACGCTAAATTGCATTATAACGGATAAAAACGTTACCGTAACCGACAGAAAAACTCTGTCGGGTTGTTCAAACCATCCGTTTTATATCGGAAAAGGTATAATGATTTAAACAGGGGGATAATTTATGAAAAGCACCAGACAGACGCCGAAAGCGTCAACATTACCCGCAAAGAAAGAGAAAACTGCCAAACTTCCCGAAATAAAGGTCATTCCGAAAAAGAAAGTGATTTTTCTCGGTTCGGAAGCGGCTCCTTTTATCGCTACCGGCGGACTTGCCGACGTTCTCGGTTCGCTTCCTAAGGCACTCGCGAAAAAAGATAATCTCGATATAAGCGTTATTCTTCCGCTTTACGGCAATATATCGTCCGATTATAAGAATAATTTCAGATTCGTAACCAATTTCAACGTTTCCGTCGGCTGGCGGTGGCAATACGCGGGAGTGTTCAGTTACGAGTACGAAGGCGTGAAATTCTATTTTATAGACAACGAATATTACTTTAAACGCGAAGGCAATATTTATGGATTTTACGACGACGGCGAAAGATTCGCTTTTTTCTCACGCGCCGCGCTCGACGCTATCGCAAGACTGAATATTTATCCCGACGTTCTGCATTGCAACGACTGGCAGACGGCGGCGTCCGTCATATTTCTTAAAGGAATGTATTATAGAGATGAAAAGTTCCGCAGAATCAAGACGGTTTTTACTATTCACAACATAGAATATCAGGGCGTATTCGGAATGGATACGTTTGCAAGTCTGTTCGGGTTCTCGGACAACGTAAAACAGTTTGTGGAATTCGACGGAAACGTCAACCTTATGAAAGGTGCGATAGAGATGACCGACGTTGTTTCTACCGTAAGTCCTACTTATGCGGAAGAAATCAAAAACTCGTATTTTGCTCACGGATTGCAGGATATAATAAAAAGAAATTCGCATAAACTGCGCGGAATATTAAACGGTATCGATACCGATTATTATAATCCCGCAACGGATAAGTATCTTTTCGCGAACTACGATATAAACGATTTGTCGGGAAAAGCGGTCTGCAAGCGAGAACTTCAAAAAATGCTCGGACTGCCCGAACGCGCCGACGTTCCGATTGTTGCCGTGATTTCGCGGCTCGTTTCGCATAAGGGGCTTGACCTTATCAAGGGAGTGGCTTACAGCCTTTTATCGCAGGACGTTCAACTCGTCGTTCTGGGCAAAGGCGAGATTTCTTACGAGAACTTCTTTAAAGACCTTGCCAATTCGTATAAAGGCAAGTCCGTCGCGGTGATCGCGTATAATCAGGATTTGTCTCGCAAAATTTACTCGGGCGCAGATATTTTCCTTATGCCGTCCAAAACCGAACCGTGCGGTCTTTCGCAGATGATTGCAAGCCGGTACGGCACCGTTCCCGTCGTGAGAGAAACGGGCGGATTGAACGACAGTATAAAAGCGTATACGGGTAATAGCGGCAACGGATTTACTTTCCGTGATTATAACGCTCACGATATGCTTTACGTCATCAACGAAGCGATAAGGACCTATAAATATAAAAATGCCTGGAAAGACGTTCAGAAACGCGCTATGGAAACGGACTTTTCGTGGAAAAATCAGGCTGATAAATACGAAGAAATGTACAACGGTTAGTTTATAAAGAGGCTTAACCGACGTAACTATAGATTTTATTAACAGGAGAGTCGTATAAGACTATGACACAGATTACCGAAAAAGAAGCAGGGCAGTTAATCAGAAACAAATTATCGAACTATTTTGCGGTTTCTCCGTCGGAAGCATCGAAAGAACAGATTTATAAAGCGGTCGCTATGTGCGTTCGCGATATTCTGCTCGAAAAACGCAGCGCATTCAACAAGAAATACAGGGAACAGGGCGGCAAACGCGTGTATTATCTCTGTATGGAGTTTTTGCTCGGACAATCGCTTAAAAACAATACTTACAATCTCAATATTCAGGAGTCTTTCTGTAAAGCACTTAAAAAAGATTTTAACTGTTCGCTTGAAGATTTATACGACGAAGAACCCGACGCGGGGCTTGGCAACGGCGGGCTCGGCAGACTTGCGGCGTGTTTTATGGACGCGCTTGCAACCTTGAATTATCCCGCAATGGGGTATTCAATCAGGTACGAATACGGGCTTTTCAAGCAGAAAATAGTTGACGGCTGGCAGATGGAATTGCCCGATATATGGTTACCCGGCGGCGAAGTATGGCTTACGCAACGTCTCGATAAAACGTATAAAGTCAAATTCGACGGTTTTATAAAAGAAAACTGGACGAAAGACGGGCTTAAAATAGAACACGTTGACGCGAAGGAAGTCGAAGCCGTGGCGTACGATATGATGATATCGGGTAAAGGCGGAGAAGCGGTTTCTATTCTCCGCCTCTGGAAGACGCAGAACATCAACAAATTCGATATGAAAACCTTTTCGCAGGGCGATTATATGCGCAGTATGCAGGAAGATAACGAAGCGGAACTGATATCGAAAGTTCTTTATCCGTCAGACAACCATTTCGAAGGCAAATCGTTAAGACTTAAACAGCAATACCTTCTCGTATCCGCAGCGTTGCAGGATATTGTTTCCGACCACAAAAAGAGATACGGCTCTTTAGATACGCTTCCCGACAAAGCGGCTATTCATATAAACGATACGCACCCTGCGTTATGTATTCCGGAACTGATGCGTATTCTTATAGACGAAAACGGATATTCCTGGGAAAAGGCGTGGGATATTGTTACGAGAACTGTCGCGTACACTAATCACACCGTTATGAGCGAAGCGCTCGAAAAATGGAATGAAGACCTTATCGAACGAAGATTACCGAGAATTTGTTCGATTTTAAAAGAAATCAATCAGCGTTTCTGCGGAGAGATGTGGAAAAGATTTCCCGGCGACTGGGATAAAATAGACCGTATGAGCATTTTCTCTCACGGGCAGGTTAAAATGGCAAATCTTTCCGTAATCGCTTCCCATACCGTGAACGGCGTTTCCGCGTTGCACAGCGAAATAATCAAAAACAGCGTGTTCAAGGATTTTTACGACGCGTATCCCCAAAAATTTACTAACGTAACCAACGGTATCGCGCACAGAAGATGGCTTTGTCAGTCGAACCCCGAATTGTCCGCATTGATTTCCGACTGTATAGGAGACGCTTTCGTTCTCGACGCGTCGCATTTATCGGAATTCAGGAAATTCGAGACGG
>CAMEHL010000042.1 GCA_945917475.1 uncultured Clostridia bacterium
GAGCAGAAGTATTCCGCCGTCTTTTAAATGCGATTTCGCTTCTTTTGCGATAATTCTGTAATAATCAAGTCCGTCCCTGCCGCCGTCAAGCGCGATACGCGGCTCGAAGTCTCTGACTTCTCTCTGCAAAGTCTCTATTTCGTCGCTCGCGACGTACGGCGGATTTGAAACGATTACGTCGAACCGCCTGTCGCCGAGTTCCGCGAACATATCGCTCTTTATAAACTCTATCTCCGCGCCGTTCTTCGCGGCGTTTTCCGCTGCGAGCGCGAGTGCGTCTCCGGAAACGTCCGTCGCGGTAACTTCCGCGCCGCTTTTCTTTTTTAAGACTATCGCTATCGCGCCGCTCCCCGTGCATAGGTCGAGCGCGATTTTTCCGCCGTCGAGATATTTAAGCGCGTTTTCCGCAAGCAATTCCGTTTCGGGTCTCGGAATAAGCGCTCTTTCGTCCGTTTTCAAGGTATACCCGTAAAAATCGGCGTTGCCCACGCAGTACCAGAGCGGTCTGCCCGTAGCGCGTTCTTTAACGAGCGCGTCAACTTTTTCGACGAGCGACGGTTTAACAGTATCGTCGGTATAAACTTCGCTCCTTTTTACGCCGAGCGTTAAAGCGACAATCCATTCCGCCTCCGCCTTTTCTTCCACGCCGCTGTTTTTAAGCGTTTCGTACGCTCTTTCCGTGAGTGCGGAACGCTTTTCCGCAGTAACGAATCTGCGTTCGGGAATACTCTCGTCCGCGTCCATTTCAAGAACGGCGTTAAAAGCGGTTATAGCCACTTCGAGCATATCTTCCGTGGGTTCTTTTGTAGTTAGCCGCTGCAAAAGCAACCCCGGCGCTTTAATCGGATAAAAAATCTTGCTTTCCGTCTTTGCGAGAAACTTTAAGAGTTCATAAGATAACCCCGCTACGAGCGGCAAAACGGCGATTTTTATAAGCACCCTTACAAAGTTACCGAGCGTTACGTTAAAAGTGGCGAGCAAAGATTCCAGACACGCGAACGCGAGTATGCTTATCACCATTACGAAAACGAGAAACGTCGTTCCGCACCTGTTGTGAACGCGCGTACACTGCTTCGCGTTTTCGGGCGTGAGCGGCAGACCTTTTTCAAAGCAGGAAATGGTCTTGTGTTCCGCCCCGTGATACATAAACGTTCTCTTTATATCTTTTAACAGCGAACAGAGCAATATATACCCTATGAAGATAAGCAGTTTGAAACCGCCTTCGATAAAGTTTTTCGCCCACGGATTAGCGTCGTTTCCGACAATCCAAATTCTCAACTGCTGTGGAACGAAAATAAACAGAAACACCGCGAGCGCAAGTCCTAAAATCATAGACAGCGTTCCGACGACGCTCATAACGTTTACTTTCAATTTCTCCGCAAGCCATTTTTCAAATTTAGACGGCTCGCCCTCTCCGTACACGTCCGCCGAACGCATCAGCACCGCCGTTCCCGAAAAAAGCGACTGAAAAAAAGATACTATGCCGCGGATTACGGGAATTTTTCTCGTTTTTAAGGGTTTTACTCTTTTCGTTTCGAGACGGATAACGCCGTCCGCGTCTCTGACGGCAATCGCCATAGATTTCGCGCCGCGCATCATAACGCCTTCTAAAACCGCCTGTCCGCCTATCGAAACTCTTTTCTCGCGTTTTGATTTTGACATATAACCCCTTTTTCCGTTAAGTATTACCCTTTGTCCGCCTGCATTCTCCGCAAATTTTTAAAAAAATACACGGCTTTAAAGGCTGTACCCTTAAAGCCGTGTGAAAAAAACCTATTTCGCTTTTCCGTATCTCTTGTTGAACTTATCAACACGGCCGCCGGTATCAACTAACTTCTGCTTGCCGGTAAAGAAAGGATGACACTTACTGCAAATATCAACCTTTATTACGTCTCCTTTTTTAGTCGAACCCGTCGTAAAAGTCGCTCCGCAGGCACAACTGACGGTAACTTCGTGATAATCGGGATGAATTCCTTCTTTCATATCTACACCTCAGATTTTTATTTACCGTGTAATTATATATTATTTTAAGGCGATAAGTCAACTGTTTTTCAATCGGTTTTATCAAAATCTTTGAAAAACGCGGAGCGTATGTAATTCGCTTGCTTTTTTTCGCGCGTTATAGTAAAATATAAAAAGTATCGAAATTCGTATTTAGGAGATTTACCGATAAATATGAAAGGCTGGAAATTGACCGCGCCGCATAAACTCGAAATGAAAGAGTTGGAAGAACCTGCGTTTACCGTCGCGTCGTCAAAGGTTAAAATAACGAAATCGCTTATAACTCTTTCCGATTTGTTGCGCTATCGCGGCGACGTGGATTCAAACGGTATCGTTTTAGGCTGTTCCGGCATTGGAATAGTCAGCGAAACGGACGCGAATCTTTTAGACCTTGAAAAAGGCAAACACATTTACATTGACCCTAACAGAGAGTGCAATAAATGTTACAACTGCAAAAACCGCGAATATCAGAAGTGTTCGGATTTGCAGACTGCGGGAGAAGACTTCGACGGGTTTTTAAGCGATTTCGTGTCCGCCACCCCCGATAAACTCTTTCTGCTACCCGAAAGCGTTTCCGATTTCGAAGCGTTGTTTATAGACAAAATTTCGCTCGCCGTTTCTATTTTCGATAAACTTAACATTAAAAAAGGCGACTACGTTTCGGTTATAGGCGCAAACAATTTCGGCATTGTTTTCGCGCAACTTCTCATATATTATCAGGCTGTTCCCGTAATTATGACTCTCGACGAAGAGAGTTATAATATCGCGAAAAGTTCGGGAATATATTACGCTTTGGGTCCCGACGACAACTGGCAGAAAGAACTCTCCGCCATAACCAGCGGCAGAATGACCGACAAAGTCGTATATATCGCCGACTGCGATATTCAGATTGCAAAAGCCTTTTCGCTTGCGTCTTTCGGCGCGTCGGTTGCGTTTACGGGCGTTATGACAAAAAGCACATCCGTCTCCTTTATGCAGGCGATTAAAAAGCATCTCGACATCACCTGTATCAACAACGGATACGGTTACGCGACGACGAGCATTAACCTGCTCGCAAATAAAGCGATTAACCTTTCCTGTCTTAAACTCGACACCGCGTCTTACGAGAATATTCCCGAGGCGTTCGCCAGAATGAACGAACTTTACGAAAAGGAAGGAAAGTTTTACGAAACGGTGGTAGACCTTATCTGACGGGTTTTACCCCGCGTTCGGATAGAATTTCTGATTTTTATTTCGTTTTTATTTACGTCGCGGAAGCGCGGCGTTTTTTATAAACGATAACTTTGCAATCACGTCCGTTTAAGAAACGAAAAAACACCGCTCTGTCGGCAAATTGCCGACAGAGCGGTGTTTTTCTTTTGCGTTTAAGAAAACTTTTATACGTTGCCCTGCGCTTTCATCGCTTCGGCGACTTTAAGGAAGCCCGCGATATTCGCGCCCGCCATATAGTTGCCGGGCATTCCGTATTCTTTCGCCGCGCTGTCGCACGCGTTGAAAATGTTTATCATTATGTTATGTAACTTTTCGTCTACTTCTTCAAACGTCCAGGAAAGTCTTATAGAGTTCTGCGACATTTCGAGTCCGCTCGTGGCGACACCGCCAGCGTTTGCCGCTTTTGCGGGACCGTATAACATATTGTTCGCAAAATACACGTCTATCGCTTCGGGCGTGGAAGGCATATTCGCGCCTTCGGACACGACCTTGCAGCCGTTCTTTGCAAGAATTGCCGCGCTTTCGCCGTCTATTTCGTTCTGCGTGGCGCAAGGAAGCGCAATGTCGCACGGAATAGTCCATATTCCTTTGCAGCCTTCGTGATATTCGGCGTCTTTATGAGTTAAAACGTATTCTTTGATTCTGCCGCGTTTAACTTCTTTGATTTCTTTAACCGCGTCCAGATCTATGCCGTTTTTATCGTAAATATAGCCGTTGCTGTCGCTCATTGCGACGACGTTCGCGCCGTATTCTTTCGCTTTCTTGCAAGCGTAAATAGCGACGTTGCCGGAGCCGGATACGAGCACGGTTTTATCTTTGAAACTCGTACCGTTGGCTTTAAGCATTTCGTTGGTAAAATAACAAAGACCGAAGCCCGTAGCCTCCGTTCTCGCAAGAGAACCGCCGTAGGACAAGCCTTTGCCCGTAAGCACGCCTACCCACTCGTTTCTTATTCTCTTATACTGACCGAACATATACCCTATTTCTCTCGCGCCCGTTCCGATGTCGCCGGCGGGAACGTCGCAATCGGCGCCGATATACTTACAGAGTTCGGTCATAAAACTCTGACAGAATCTCATTATTTCGCCGTCAGACTTGCCCTTGGGATCAAAATCCGAACCGCCTTTCGCTCCGCCCATGGGAAGAGTGGTAAGGCTGTTTTTGAACACCTGTTCGAAACCGAGAAATTTGATGATTCCGAGATACACCGACGGGTGCAGTCTTATTCCGCCCTTATAAGGTCCGATAGCGGAATTGAACTGAACGCGGAATCCCCTGTTCACCTGAACTTTGCCTTTGTCGTCCACCCAGGGAACTCTGAAAATAATCTGTCTTTCAGGTTCTACGATGCGTTCGAACACGCCCGCGTCGATAAGGTCCTGCCGCTTGTCCGCAACGGGTTCTAACGAAGTGAAAACTTCGGTAACCGCCTGAATAAATTCCGGCTCGCCCGGGTTTCTCTTTTTAACTCTTTCGAGAAGATCCGCAAGGTAAGCGTTTTTAATTGCCATAAAAAAATCCTCCGCAATACTTTTTCTTTTATTTTATCACAACAGAGATAAAATGCGGTAGGATTTTTTTGAACTTTTTTATTATTTTTATATATTTTTTATCCGCAACGACCAAAAACACAGACAAAAATCCGTTTGCAGGCGGAAAACGGCGGTTATTTTCATGGCGCTTCCACTAAAAACACCGCTGAACGTCAAAAACACCGCTGAACGTCGACGAATATCGCGAACAAAAGAATAAGCAGAAAGCCGACCGTGTGAATAACGCTCTCTACCCTGCGGTTAAGCGGTTTTCTCCTTATCCACTCAATAATCACGAAAACCGTGCGCGAACCGTCGAGCGCGGGAAAAGGCAGAAGATTGAACACGGCGAGATTCACGCCGATAAACGCGGTGATATTCAGAAGACTCCACAGCCCGCCCGTCTTTATGGCGTTTGCCGTAACGGATATGGTCG
Source organism: uncultured Clostridia bacterium (assembly GCA_945917475.1). GTDB lineage: Bacteria > Bacillota > Clostridia > Christensenellales > Borkfalkiaceae > UBA1259. The sequence continues at coordinate 5,182 of CAMEHL010000042.1, forward strand.
TTACCGTTCCGCCGAGCGATTTTATGCCGAGCGCGCCCGTGAAAAGTTGCCTGAAAACGGAGAAAATAGTCCCCGCCAACTTAAACGAATACTGAAAACTTCTGCCGACTGTTTTAAAAAAACCGAACTTTATCCCCGTCGTTCTGAACCCCGTGCCGACGTTTCCGTCCGCGTCCCTTTCGTATTGAACGCCCAGCGTTCTGCAAAGCGTTTCGGAATCTTCGAGATTTTTAAAATCCGCGTCCGCTTTAAGCGTTATATCCGCGTCGATAAACGCGCCGTTTCTGTATAGTCTGAATTTAACCGCTTCGCCCGCGTGCCTGCCGTCTAAGGCGTTCATTACGTCGCTTACGAGATATACGTCTTTGCCGTCTATTTCGATTATTACGTCTTTCGGCTTAAAAGACGTTTCTTCCGCGTACGTCGGGTCGTCGAGCGGAGTATACACCATTATAGCAGAACTTCCGTACGCGCCGAACATAACGACTATAACCGCGAGCGCGAGAATATAATTCATAACAGCGCCCGAAACGAGTACGATTATTCTCTGCCAAGGCTTTTTGTTGTTGAACGCGGACGGGTCGTCGTCATCGGCGTCTTCGCCTTTAAAAGCGCAAAATCCGCCGAGCGGTATCGCCCGTACGGAAAACTTTTCGCCGTTCTTTTTTGTCTTTCCGAATATTTTCGGTCCGAAACCGATAGAAAATTCTTCTATGCCGAACCCGAACGCTTTACCCGTGATAAAATGCCCGAATTCGTGCACGGTTATCATCGCAAGCAAAACGAGTAGCGCGATTAAAACGTATAAAACGTACTGCATTATTTCGGAAAAAGACGCAAGCAATAAAAAATTCATTATTCACCGTATTTCGTTCTGACGAAACGACTGCCGAATTCGTCCGCCGCTTTAAGGCTTTCGAAAGTTCCGTCATAACTTCCGCCGAACGCGTCGAGCGCGCCCTTAACGCAGCGGCATATATCCGTAAACTTTATTCTGTCGCATAAAAAAGCCTTGACCGCCGCTTCGTTCGCGCCGTTAAGCACCGCGGGATACGCGCCGCCTTTTTTGATAGCCGAAAGCGCGAGAGTAAAACACGGATAACGCGTTTCGTCCAAACGTTCAAAGGTTAGTTTGCCTATTTGAGCAAAATCTAAACGTTTAAGCGCGCTTTTCGTTCTTCCGGGATAGGTAAGCGCGATCTGTATGGGCAGTTCCATATCGGGATAACTCATCTGCGCGATAACCGAACCGTCTATATACTCTACCATAGAGTGTATGACGCTTTCCCTGTGAATTATGACGTCTATCTTATCAAAATCGGCGTTATACAGCCATTTCGCTTCCGCGACTTCGAACGCTTTGTTGACCATCGTCGCGCAGTCCACGGTTATCTTTTCACCCATTTTCCAGTTGGGGTGTTTAAGTGCGTCGCGAGAAGTTACCTTGCTTAAATCTTTGACGGGTAGATCCCTGAACGCCCCGCCGGACGCGGTAAGTATTATTCTTTCAAAAGGTTTACCGAAATCGAAGCCGAGCGCCTGCCATATAGCAGAGTGTTCGCTGTCTACGGGAAGAATAGAAACGCCTTTCTCTTTTGCCTTTTTCATAACGAGTTCGCCGCCGACTACGAGACTTTCTTTATTGGCGAGCGCGATTGTCTTCCCCTTTTCGATTGCGTCGAGAACCGCTACTATGCCCTGAAAGCCGACGAGAGCCACCACCACTATATCCGCATTGTCTGTTATCGCTTTTTTAAAAGCGTCTTTCCCCGTATAAAGCGCAGTTCCTTTGGGCGCGACGTAATCTGCGTTGACTTCCGTCGCGAGAGTTGCTACGGCGGGTCTGAATTCTTCTACCTGCCTTAAAAAAAGCCCCGCGTTGTATCCGCCCGCAAGAGACGTTACTTTGAATTTGTCAGGGTTTCTCCGTATCACGTTGAGCGTCTGAACGCCTATCGACCCCGTACTTCCTATAACAGCGACTTTTTTCATAATCTATCTCCGAAACAGAAAATTTTATATAAACGAACTTTACGAAAAGGAACGTTTTTATATCAGCAAAAACCAGACGAAAACCGCGACTGCCGCAAAACTCATTCCGTCTATCCTGTCCATTATTCCGCCGTGTCCGGGCATGATTTTACCCATATCCTTTATCCCTACGCGGCGTTTTATGAAACTCTCGAACAAATCGCCTATCTCGGTAAGAATCGCGCCTAAAAATCCAATACCCGCAAAATGGAGATACGGCAATGAAAAGCGCGCGGAATCGGCGAGCGAGTTCTGAATTTCTGCGACTTTACCGTTGAAAATAAGGCAAACGAGCATCGCGCCGAGAACACCGCCTATAACGCCGCCTATCGCGCCCGCCCAGGTCTTTTTGGGACTGAGTCGGGGGCAGAGTTTTTTAGCCTGACCTTTTCTTATTTTATTGTAAACCATTCCCACGAGATACGCAAGGCTGTCCGCGCAAGGCGATATGACGAAAACGGTAAGCACCGCAAGAAAGCCCTTGGGTTCTTCCAAATCCCCCGCGAGCAGCAGCGTAAGCATTAAAAGCGCGGGATAAACGTAAGGCAAAAACGTCGCCGCGAATTTATTAAGGCACTTTTTCACCGTACATAAAACGAATGCGAACGCCACGCCGACGAACGCAAAAACGAGCATAAAAAGCCAGGTTAAATCGGTTTTAACCACGTAACGCAAGAACGCGTAGAGCGGCGCGAACAGAATTCCGTAAACAACCGCGGGATAAAAATTGCCGTCCGCGGAAAACCCTTTTAACGCCCGCGCGAGTTCGAAAGTCGCCACGGCTATAAAAAACCAAATCAGAATATTGAAAAGCGGCGCGTAAACGAATTGTCTCAGCAGAAAAAATCCCACGACGACAACGACGAACGCAACGCTCGATATCGACCTTGTTTTCATAATAATTCTCCCGTCATACCGATAGATATAGTCTTATACTCCGCCGAAACGACGATGCCTTTCGCCGTATTCCGCTATCGCTTTATCGAGTTCCTTTTCGTCGAAATCCGGCCACAGAACGTCGGTAAAATAAAGTTCCGAATACGCGCTCTGAAAAAGCATAAAGTTAGAAATTCTTAATTCTCCGCCCGTACGGATAATCATATCAGGTTCGCCGAAGTCGCTCGTATAAAGGTGCGCGGATATGTTATCGACGGAAACTTCGCCGCCTTCGGCGAGAATATCTTTCACCGCGCGCACTATTTCTTGACGTCCACCGTAGTTTATGCCTATGTTAAGCACGAAACCGTCGTTTTTTGCAGACCTTTCCGTCGCGTCGGAAATGATTTTTTTAAGTTTGTCCGAAAGAACGGAAACGTCTCCCATAACGGACAGTTTTACGTTTTTTTCTAAAACCTTGGAAATGAACTTTTTGAAATATTTTTCCAAAAGTCTCATCAGTTCGTTCACTTCTTTTTCCGGTCTCGTCCAGTTTTCGCAGGAAAAAGCGAAAAGAGACAGCGTTTTCACACCGCGATTAAAAGCGTGCGTAACGATTCTGTCAACGTTCGCCGACCCTGCGCGATGACCGAAAGAGCGCGGCTTGTTCCTTTTTTCCGCCCATCTGCCGTTCCCGTCCATTATTATCCCGAGATGGCGCGGAATTTTAACTTCTTCGGTCGGCATATCAGACTATCATTATATCCTTTTCTTTATCGGCGCAGAGTTTGTCAATCTTTTCGACCGTTTCCGCTATAACCTTGTCCACGTCTTTTTCGCAGACGGCGTGTTCGTCTTCGGAAAGTTCTTTGTCGTTTTTCATCTTCTTTAACGCGTCCATCGCGTCGCGGCGGACGTTACGCACGGCGACCTTGGAGTCTTCCGCGAGTTTTTTAATCTGTTTTACGAGTTCTTTTCTTCTTTCTTCCGTCAGCATCGGAAAAACAAGTCTTATCACTTTTCCGTCGTTTGACGGGGTGATTCCGATATTTTCCGCGAGAAGTTGTTTTTCTATGACTTTAAGCATAGAGGAATCCCACGGCGCGATTACGAGACATCTGCCTTCCGTAACCGAAAGATTGCCTACCTGGTTTATGGGCGTGGGCGTGCCGTAATAATCGACCAGCACCTTGTCGAGTATGTGCGGGTTCGCTCTCCCCGCACGGATTGAAACGTATTCGGAATTGAGTACGGTAAGAGTCTTTTCCGTCTTGTCCATAACTTCCATCATAAGTTCTTCGAATTTTTCGTTTTCTATCGCCATAATTTTCTCCTGTTCTACCCTTTTTTAATTTTTATTCTTTCCGCGGATAATCCGCGTTACGTTACAGTTTAACCGCTTAACCGCGCCGCGAAACTGCTGCGGGCAATACTCGACGCTTTCGGCGAGCCGATAAGTCTTTATATTCAATTTTTTATGAGCGTGCCTATCTTCTCGCCCGTTACGGCGCGGAGAAGCGCGTCTTTTTCAAACAGACCGAACGCGAGAACGGGAATCTTGTTTTCCATACAGATTGTAATCGCCGTCGTATCCATCGCGCGGAGCCCCTGCGCGATATAATCTTTATAAGTAACGCTTTCGAGTTTTTTCGCCGCGGGATTGAGTTTGGGATCGGAATCGTAAATGCCGTCCACGTTCTTCGCGAGCAAAAGCACGTCCGCGTTGATTTCCGCCGCCCTTAACGCCGCCGCGGTGTCGGTAGTAAAATACGGGTTTCCCGTTCCGCAGGCGAATATCACCACTCTGCCTTTGTTCAGATGGGATAAAGCCTTTCTTAAAATATACGGTTCGGCGACGCGGGTTATGGTAAGAGCGGTCTGAACGCGCGTCTGAACACCTTTTCTTTCAAGCGCGTCCTGTATAGCGAGCGCGTTTATCACGGTTGCGAGCATTCCCATATGGTCGGCGGTAGACCTGTCCATTTCCGTGCCCTGTCTGCCGCGCCAGAAATTTCCGCCGCCGACGATTATGCCTATCTGAACGCCGAGATTGCGTACCTGAATAATCTGGTCGATAACCGCGCCGAGCGTCTTTTCGTCTATTCCGTTTCCTTTATCCCCCGCGAGCGCTTCGCCCGAAAGTTTTATAATAACTCTTTTGTAAACCGATTGTGACATAAAATTCTCCTTCGTTTTCTTATAAAATTATACTATATTATCGCGCGTTTGTCTATAATGCGAACGAAAATAAATAAAACGCCCGACTATTTTTCTCCGTCTTTTTTATCCGTTTTAACGCCGCGGCTTCACGTCGCAGTTTCTCGCGTAAAAAATTCCGTCCGCATAGCCCTGAATACGCTTGTCCGTCTCCGCTTTGCAAAGTCGGTATTCCGCCCATGCGCAGTAAAGCGGATCTCGTTCTATATTCACGTAGTTTCTGCCGAGTTTTTTTGCGACTACGCCCGTAGTGCCGCTCCCCGAAAAAATATCGAGAACGGTGTCGCCCGGATTAGAACTCGCGAGAATAAGTTTTGCAAGCAGTTTTTCGGGTTTCTGCGTGGGGTGCGCCGTATTTTCGGGCATTGACCAGTAAGGCACGGAAATGTCGTCCCAGAAGTTGGACGGACAGGTAAGGCGGAATTTTCCGTCGTCGGTTTCCTGCCAGTCTTTTGGTTTTCCGTTTTCTCTGTACGGCGCAATTACCTTTTTCATCTGTTTAACCGCGTCGAGATTGAACGTATATTCATCTCCTACGGTAGCAAAAAAAACGTCTTCGAGACAGTTTTTCCAGTTGCTTTTCGCACCGCGCCCCTTTTCGCGCTCCCACGTTATGCGGTTGCGCAGAACAAAACTCCCGTTAAGCACGGGCGCGAGCGATACGGAACTCTGCCAGTCGGAACACACGTAAACGCTCGCTGTGCGCTTCAACTTGGGTTTTACGGCGTTTATCCACTTTTGCGTATATTCCGCGTAACCCGCGTATCCCATTTTTTTGAACTTTTCGCCGTTAAACTCCTTGTTAAGGTCGTACGGCGGGTCTACAACGAGAAGGTAAACCGACTCGTCCGCTACTTTTTTCAGCGCGGCGAACGCGTCTC